>JAZNSR010000053.1:0-16221 GCA_045591335.1 Faecousia sp. | reverse complement strand
CGTTGCTTATGCAACTGTTGTAAATGGCGTGGGCGTCGTGATCGAGGTCAACTCCGCGACTGACTTCGCTGCCAAGACCGATTCCTTCCTGGATCTGGCCAAGAACCTCGCTGTTGTGGTTGCCACGCATGCTCCCGCTGATGTGGAAGCGCTGAAGGCTTGCAAGTATCCCAACTCCGACCTGACCGTCACTGAGATCATGCAGGAGAAGGTTATGTCCATCGGCGAGAACATGCAGATCCGCCGTTTCGACCGTTTCGCTACCGGCACCAGCGTGGCTTATGTGCACATGGGCGGTACTCACGGTGTTCTGGTGAACTTGGATGCTGATGTGGACGCTAGCCAGATCGGCAAGGACATCGCTATGCAGATCGCTGCTATGGATCCCAAGTACTGGGACAAGAGCATGGTTCCCCAGGCTGATGTGGACAAGGAGCTGGCTGTGCAGGTCGCTCTGATGGACAACGATCCCAAGATGGCAAGCAAGCCCGCTGCCGTTAAGGAGAAGATCGCTGCCGGTAAGATCAATGCTTTCTATAAGGAGCAGTGCTTGCTGCAGCAGGACTTCGTCCGTTCCGACCTGTTCAAGGGCGATGTGGCTGGCTATATTGCTGACGCTGCCAAGAAGCTGGGCGGTTCTGTGAAGTTTGTCGATGCTATCCACTATATCAAGGGTGAGGGCATTGAGAAGAAGGAAGACAACTTCGCTGAGGAAGTTGCTGCTCAGATCGCCGGCGCCGGCAAGTAATGCTATACTGAATAAAACCGTCTGGTTAATTCCAGACGGTTTTTTTGTCTACCTATTGACATCCATCGAGTTCTCTATTATATAATGATGTAGAGTAAAAACATGGAGGAAAGTACATGATCTATAAACAGTTTAAAGACTTAAAGCTCTCGGCTCTGGGCATGGGCTGCATGCGTCTGCCCAGATTGGAAAAATATGAGGATATTGACATTTCTGCGGTCAAGGAAATGGTGGCTTATGCCATGGAGCAGGGGGTCAATTATTTTGACACAGCCTGGGGCTATCACGGGGGCAATGCAGAGCCGGTCATGGGCGAGGTTTTGTCTGCCTATCCCCGGGAAAGCTTCTATTTGGCCAGCAAATTCCCCGGCTTTTCTCCGGAGAATTTCCAAAAGAAAGAGGAGATCTTTGAAAAGCAGCTGGCCCGCTGCCGTACAGAATATTTTGATTTTTATTTACTCCACAGCGTGACGGATAATAATATCGACCATTATTTAGATCCCCAGTATGGCTTGCTGGAATACCTGGAGCAGCAAAAAAAGGCTGGGCGCATCCGGCATTTGGGCTTTTCCTGCCATAGCAGCCTGAAAACCATGGAACGGCTGCTGGATGCCTGGAAAGCGCATATTGAATTTTGTCAGATCCAGCTGAACTGGTTGGATTGGGATTTGCAGGATGCAAAAACCAAGGTGCAGATATTGAATGACCGTAATATTCCTATTTGGGTCATGGAGCCTTTGCGGGGCGGCAGTCTTTGTCAGCTGGCGCCGGAATATGAAAACGCCTTGCGGCAGCTGCGCCCGGAGCAGACTATGCCCCAGTGGGGATTCCGCTTTTTAGAGTCTGTGCCCGGAGTTGCTATGGTTCTGTCCGGCATGTCCAATTTTAAGCAGATCCAAGAGAATATTGCCACTTTCAGCGAGGCAAGGTCTTTGAATGCCCAGGAAACGGAAGCGTTGTTTGCCATTGCGGAACAGATCACCGCAAAAAACACCTTGCTTTGCACCAATTGCCGCTATTGCGTGGACTATTGCCCCATGGAGCTGAATATTCCGGCATTGATTAAGCTATATAATAAGCATATCTACATGGGCAGTTCCATTCCCATGGCAGACCTGGGAGAGGAAAAGCACCCGGAGGCCTGCGTTACCTGCGGCAAATGCGCAAAGGTCTGCCCTCAAAAAATCAAGATTCCCCAAATGATGTATGATCTTTCTCAAAAGCTGAAATAAAAAGATCCCCCTCCAGGGAGAACATTTCTTTACGAAGTGCTCTCCCTGGAGGGGGTCTTTTTATACCTTAAATTGATTGAAATACTCATACAGAGGGATCAGCTTTTGAAACAGATCCAGCACTCTGTCCTTCAGCTCCGGGCCAAAGGTAGCAGGGGAAAATTCCTCGGTTACGGTGCAATCGATGCAGCCCTTCCAGACAAAATACGGCTCCAATTCTTTGGAGGGCGCAGCATGGGGCGGGCGCTTGTAGGTTTCGGCGGTGATGGGGATGCCCGTGGCTTTTTCCGTATCCCGGATCAGTTTCAAGAACTTTTTGGGATGGGCTGCCCATTCCTGGTGCCATTGGTTGCGGGTGGCAGTGCGGGGTTGCCATAAAAAGAAGCCGTAGCTGATGCCCTCCGGGCGGATTTCAAAATACAGGCAGGGATTCTCTGCCCACCATGCCACATCCTGGCGCATGCAGATCCACAGGCTTTCCTTGTAGGGCAAAGGATGGTGCAGCCGGGCATCCCGGTAAATGCGGCTGACCTTCAGCAGATTGCCGGGGCGGTCTAAAAAGGGCTCGAACAACTCCTTGCCCAGGTCCTTCATGGGCTCGTATAAATGGGTCACATAGTCTTTTTTATGGTCTAAAAACCATTCCCGGTTGTTGTTAAAGCGGATCCCCCAGAGAAAATCCACAGTATTTTCAGAAAAGCCTTCAAACATAATGTTACCTCTGTATATAATGGCTTGCAAATTCTAATTTAGCCGTGTTCATCTTTGGATTCTACGCTGGTTACGAACAGCGGCTTATTGCGGCGGGTGATGGCGAAGATGATCAGCGTTACCACCGCTGCCACACAGCTGACCGCTGCCAGCATTTGGCTGACCCGAATGGGACCCCACATGAGGCTGTCTGTCCGCAGACCTTCAATAAAGGCTCTGCCCAGGCCGTACCAGGCCACATAGCTCAGAGCGATCTGACCGTCAAACTTCCGTTTTTTGGAAATAAAGTGCAGCGCAACAAAGCCTGCGGCATTCCAAAGAGATTCATACAAAAAGGTGGGGTGGAAGTACTGCACCACGCCGGTACGGGTGTTAAACAGGCCCATGCGCAGGAAGAAATCCGTGGTGATCTCCGCACCAAAGGCTTCCCGGTTGAAGAAATTGCCCCAGCGGCCTATGGATTGACCGATCATAAAGCCCAGAGCCACCAGGTCCAAAAGGGCCCAGGGGCTGATTTTTTTCACTTTGCAGAATACGATCACGCCCACCATGGCACCGATGACGCCGCCATAAATGGCCAAACCGCCCTCCCAAATGTACAAAATGGAAATAGGATTGTTTTTGTAATCTGCCCAGGAGAAAATGCAGTAATACAGCCGGGCGCAGATCACGGCAAAGGGCACGATCCACAAAACGCCGTCGATAATATCGTCCTTTTTGATGCCGAATTGCTTGCTGCGGCGCATGCCGTAGATCACCGCCAGGGAAAGGCCAACGGCAATGATCAGGCCGTACCAGCGGATTTCCAAAAAGAACAGGTCGATAATGCGGCTGGGGTTAAATTCCAGCCCCAGCCAGGGGAAAGAAATGATGGAATAATCACTGGGATTATACATAAGAATCCTCCTTTGGAGTGATAACTGCCAGGCTGCAGCGTTCCGGAGTCACCACCCGATGCAGAAATTCCAAAACATCCTGGGTGGTGATTTTTTGATACAGCTCCGGGAAGGTGAAATAATCAAAGCCGGAGAAATGATAGGCGCAGGCACGGAAGCAGGTGGAATCAAAGCTGTCCAGATCTTTGATCCGGCGGCCCATGGCGCTGCGCTTCATGCGCAGAAAATCGGTCTGGTCAATGCCTTTTTGGCAAATTTCCTGTACTTTGGCCAGGATGGCATCCTTCACCTGCTCCGGGTGGTCACTGTCACCGTAGGCGGTGAGGATAGTCATGCCCTCTACGGTTTCCAGACCGCCGCCGAAGGAGGAATCGATGAGCCCGGTTTCGTACATGGAAATATACAGCTCAGAGGACTCGCCAAACAGCGCCTCCGCTGCCAGATCGCCAATATATTCCCGGCGAACAGCCTCCGGACCTCTGCCCAGGGGTTCGCCCTTGAAGCCCAGCTGGAACATGGGCATGGCGACCTCCATAGCCCGGCGTACATAGCTTTTCGGGCAGGTCATATCCTCCTGCCATTGGCGGCGGGGGATCACCGTGCCGGTGGGTTTGCCGGGCAGAATCTCCTCTGCCAATTGGCAAACCTGGGCCGGGTCCACATCGCCCACCACGCACAAAAGCATATTGTCCGGGCGGTAAAAGGCCTTGTGGGCTTTGGTCAAAAGCTCCGGGGTAATTTGCGCAATGGTTTCTTTGGTGCCCAGCACCGGCTGCCGCACCGGATGGCTGCGATACATGGCATCCATGAGTATCTCAAAGCTTTGAGCCTCGGGATTGTCCTGGTACATGCCGATCTCCTGGCCGATGATGCCCTGCTCCTTTTCTACAGAAGCCTGGGTGAAATAGGGCGTGCTGACAAATTCCAGAAGCAGCTTTAAACAGGCTTCAAAATGCTCGGTGCAGGAGAAATAATAGGCGGTCATGTCGTAGCTGGTGAAGGCGTTGACGGATGCGCCCAGGGCGGCAAATTTTTCCGACACCTCTCCTTCGGGCATATCAAACATCTTATGCTCCAAATAGTGGGCAATGCCCTCGGGCAGGGTGCAGGCTTCGCCGTTCAGGGTGAATTCTGTGTGGATAGAGCCGAAATCCGTTACAAAATAGGCAAGCTTCCGGGTGAAGCCGGGCTTGGGAATGACGATCACCGGCAGTCCGTTGGGCAGCACCTGGCGGTAAACGGATTCAGAAAGGTTTTCATAGAAGGTACGCTCCATTACTGCACCCCCTTCAGGAAAAATCGGGTGTGCAGCTCCAGGGTTTGGGCAGCTGCTGCCACTTGCTCCCGGGTCACCTGCTCCACCGCTTCCATATATTGCGCCGGGGACAGCGGCAAGCCGCTGAGGGCGGTGGTGCCGTAATAGTTTTCAATGGCACCGGGGGAATCGTGGGTGGAGCGGAGCTGGCTGATGATGGCCTGCTTGGCACTGGTCAGCTCCAGGTCGGTGATCTCACCGTCCCGGCAAAGCTGTAGTTGGTGCAGCACCTCTCGGACTACCGCTTCTTCTTTATCAAAATCAATGCCCGCAATGGCAGTGACAATGCCCTTGCTGCCGTGATAGGTGGAGCCGATATCGTAGCAAAGGGACATCTTTTCCCGGATCACGGAAAAGAGTTTGCCGGTCATGCCGCCGCCGAACAGGGTGTTGCACACCTGCATGGCGGCAAATTCCGGGTCACGCAGGGTGATGGGGGTCACAAAGCCCATGGCAAGGCGGCCCTGGGTAATGTTCATTTCCTCACTGTATGTGCCGGCAGGGCAGGGAGTAAAGCCGGTTTGCAGGGGAAGGGGCGTATAGCTGCGGGGTATATTTTCCAGCAGGCGGGTAAAGACCTGCGCCATTTGATGATGCTCTGCTGCACCCACATAAAAAATCTCGATCTGGCTAGTTTGCAGAATGCGTTCATAATGCTGCCAGAGGGTCTCCGGGGTGATGGCTGCCACCTGCTCCGCCGTGCCAAGCCGGGGGATGCTAAAGCTATCGTTTTTGCATATGTGCACCAGCAATTGCTGGCTCACATAAAAGCGCTTGTCGTTCCGTTGGGCCTCAATGGCTGCCAGCAGATTGCGCTTTTCGCCCTCCACAAAATCCCGGCAGAAAATGCCGTTCTTCTGCACCGGTTCCAGCAAAAGCTCACCCAAAAAGTCCAGCATGGGCTGCAAAAGCTTGTCTCCGGGCAGGGCGAATTTTTCTTCAATAAAGTTGCAGCAAAGGCCGGTGGTGTGGTAGTCACCCACCCGGCGGGCCAAAGTGCCCACCGCTGCGCCGTAAAGGTCATCCAGCCGCAGGGTGATGGAGCGCAGATCAGGACTGTTTTTGCAGCCCCGCAGCAGCACTGCAGGCAGCAGCGCATTCAAAGCGGCTTCTTCCTGACGCATGGGGCGCACCAGCTGGATGCTCATGCAGCCTTGTTTAAAACGGTGGTCCGTGCAGCTGTGCAGGAACACACCGGGTAAAATCTCAGTGGTTTGGATCATAACTTCTCCTTGGGAAATGTATAGTGCTTTTATTATATACTGCCCGGGCCAAAATAGCAAGGCGAGTTGCAAGGATTTTGCAACTCGCCTTTTATGCTAAAACGCATCTGCGTTTTGACGGATGTATTTTGCCATATATTCGCACAGAGGGGTCATATTATAGTATTGGTTGTTAAATGTGTCAAAATCGTAGCGTTTGGTTAGAGCAGTATATTCGGAAATGTCACCGATTCTAAACGAATTTAGATTATGAATATCGATTTTGTTATCTGCAATGAAATCAGCAAAATGCTGCCGGTGGCTTTCTGCACCTATGGCAGATAAAGCTTCTTCCACATAGGGCGCCACGGAATCGGAATGATTCACAAAGAATTGACACAGCCCACCGTTTTGGATCTCCATATCATAAAGGCTTGCAATATAGAATATACGGCGTTCCGGAGTCAGATTTGCCAGGCCAATCTTTTCGTTGGGGTAGCTATATACCATATCCACGGTTTCTAAATAGGTTTCTTCAAATAAATCATAATCGGAAATATTCGGCTCAGCGGTGTCGGCTATATCCGCAGAAAGGCTTTCTTCTGATGTGGGGGTGGAGATATGCGTGGGTTCTGTTGTGGTGTTTTCTATGTTGTTTTTATCCGGGGTGCAGGCAACCAAGCCGGGCAAAGCAAACATGGCAAGCATCATTAGTAAGTGTTTTTTCATTTGTCCGTTTCTCCTTTGACGGAATGATATACCGCTGATTTTTGATAAATGGAGTATATTTTAATCTTATCATGATTATCGATGATAGTCAATATGGTTCTGCAGCTTGCCTTTGGCAATCCTAGTGAAAAGGAGCAACCGAGGATTACCCGGTTGCTCCTTTTTGTTGCTTCATTAGATTATTTCCAAAGTCCGTCGGGGTACATGCCCTTTTGGGTCATGTCCTGCAGAGCAGCCACTACTTGGGGCTTGTCCGCCGCATAGGTCACGCCGTACCATTTGTCCGCGGAGTGCAGCACCTTTACAGTGGCTTTGTTTTCGTTCAGCAATTCGCTGACGGTCCGGGGCAGGAAAAATTCTGCTTTGGCAGGGTTGTTGGGCACATCCTGGCTCAAAAATGCCGGGAAGCGGGCTTCAATTTCTTTTAAAAAGCTGGGGGTGAAGCCCCACATATTCATGGAAACCGGAGTTTTGGCTGCCACATCGGTCCAGCTGGCGCCGTCTTCGGTGTAGTGGATGCCGCCTTCGTATTTTTCAATGCGGGTGCGCTCTACCACCTGGGTCAGATAGCCCTGGTCATTGGTCTGGCAAATACCTCTAGCCACAGAGCCGTTGTCGGTGACGGTGTTGCCTAGCTCGTAGCCAACCATGCAGTAGTTGTACTTGTCGCCGTCCTGGTTGTTGGACAGGTAATCATAGAGCACCCGGAAAGCGGATTTGCCGTAGTAGTCGTCAGCGTTCAAAACCGCAAAGGGTGCGCCGTCAATGGCATCCTTGGCGCAAAGCACTGCGTGGCTGGTGCCCCAGGGCTTGGAGCGTTCCGGGGGAGCGGTGAAGCCTTCTGGCAGCTTGTCCAGCTCCTGGTAGGCATAGCGGATCTCCATGGGGCAGCTTTCCAGGCGCTTGCCCACGGTGTCCATAAAGTCTTTTTTAATGGCTTCTTTAATAATGATCACAGCAGTTTCAAAGCCTGCTTCGTGAGCGTCAAACAAAGAGTAATCCAGGATCGCCTCGCCGCAGCTGCCCACGGGATCGATCTGCTTCAGCCCGCCGTAGCGGCTGCCCATGCCGGCGGCCATGACTACCAGTACCGGTTTCTTACTCATAAAATTACCTCCAAAAATTGGGATTTAATACCATTATAAACCTTTTTCCGTAATTTGCAAGCAAAAAACTATATATCTATTTGCAGAATTACAGAATCTTTGTATAATTTCCGCCAGGAAAATTCGTCCACCAGCTCCCGGGCACTGATGGGGGTGGGCGTGTCCAGCAGTCCGGCGGTGTGGGCTAGAATGCCTAAAAGCTCCGGGGCGGTCTTTTCCTTTTGCAAATAGCCCAGGTCCATGGATTTGTCCCGTTTGCTCAGCCGTTTGCCGTCTGGAGCCAGCAGCAAAGGTACATGTCCGTATTCGGGATGGGAAAAGCCAAACAGCTTTTGCAAATACATCTGCCGGGGCGCAGAGCTTAGCAGATCCAGCCCCCGCACCACTTCGGTCACTCCGGCTTCACCATCATCCACAGTCACCGCCAGCTGATATACATACAGTCCGTCTGACCGGCGCAGCACAAAATCTCCGCAATGGGTGGAAAGGTCCTCGGTATATTGCCCCTGCAGCCGGTCGTTTACCGTCCAGCTTCCCTGGGGGACTTTCACCCGCCAGGAGGGGGTTCTGCCCGGTGGGGGCTGAGTCAGGGCGCGGCAGGTGCCGGGGTAAATATAGGTGCCGTCGGAAAGATGGGGGGCGTTCACATCGTGCAGCTGTGCACGGGTGCAGTAGCAGGGGTATAAAAGCCCCTGGTCCATGAGCATTTCAAAATACCGGTCATAAACCTGGGTGCGCTGGCTTTGGGGCGGGGTTTCTTCGTCCCAGTCAAAGCCCAGCCACAAAAGATCCTCCCGCAGGGTTTGGGCATATTCTGCCCGGGTGCGCTGGATGTCCAGGTCTTCCATGCGTAAAATCAGGCTACCTTTTTGGCTGCGGATGGAAAGCCATGCGATCATAGCTGCAAAAACATTGCCCAAATGCATCCGCCCGGAGGGGGTGGGGGCAAACCGTCCGACCGCTCCCATTATACCATACCGTAGTGCTGCAGCACTAAATAGACCAATGCCAAAAACACAGCCATAACCAAAATACCTCCGGCGATCAGCAGACCGGTGAATTTGGATTTGGGCGCATAATATACTTCGTCGGAAAACTCGTCCAGATCGGTGTCTGTGCGGTCGGCATTATAGGCCCGTACATTCACGGCTTCCGGATAATCTTCCTCGTCATCGTCAAAGTCATTATCATCTTCGAAATCTTCGTCATAATCTTCGAAGTCTTCGTCTTCGTCGAGATCCTCGTCATATTCTTCTTCGTATTCTTCTTCGGCTTCTTCCCAAAGCTCTTCAGAGAGCCGTTCCAGCTCCTGGTTGCGATCGTGAAACATGGTAACACCCCTTTTGTGTTAGTTTACTCGAAAATCCCTGCGATGTAAAGGGGAAACGAGAATGTAAAATGCAATTGTAGGGAACGGATGTGTCGCCCGATATACCGTCCCTTGTGAATTTTTTACAATTTATGCAGAGGGGGTTCCCTTTGAAAAAAGTTTTCAATTAGTAAATAATCACAAAATTTATCGATTTGAAATAATGAAATTGCGCTTGGCATAATCATGTGATATATTGTAAGTAGTAGGATGCAATATTGGCATTTGACCAAATAAAACTGTTGCAATGATAAGGGACAACAGAATCGTCCCATTATCCCTTTGAGGTGGCAATATGAAACGAGCATTGATTATTTTGGTTATTTGTTTTGTTTGTATAAGCTTTTTTGCGTGTGGGTATGAAGCGGATAGCATTACAACGCAGACCAGTTTCGCAGATGCGAATTTTAATAATAATTATTGGTTCTCCGGCGATTTTTGGGCATTTGATAATACCTTGTTTTATATGCAGGATGGCATGTATAATATGGGGGTATACAAAAGCATCAATGGAAGCAAGGAAAAGCTGTTTGAAGAGAGTGAATTTCTTAGCGATTCCATAAAATCGGTTATTATGGGAGATATTTTTGTTTCGGAGGGTTTTCTTTACTTTGATATTTATCTGAATGAGGAGCTATGGCTTTATCGATATGATCTGGCAGAAAACATATATGCGCCGGTCACGGAAGTTCCTCGTGTGTATCGCTGGACGATTGTTGGCGAATACTTTATTTACACAGAGCATCCCACAAACAACCCGGATAATCAGTCTTCATTATGGATATATAACCTGAAAGATGGCACCACTGTGCAGGTGTGTGAAAGTGTGGAAGAATTTGGAATCGTTGGTGGGCAGCTTAGATATATTACCTATATGGACAACTATACACTGTATCAGTATGACTATATAGATAAACAGTCTTCCAATCTTGGTTCGTTCAGCTCGGTATTTGATGAGAAATATGATATTTTTAACTTTACTGCTGATGCGGTGGTAATGCTTAATTGGACGGGAGAATGCAAGAGAAATTTGGTCGTATACGCTATTTCATCCGGCAGTTCAGCTGTATATACGCTGCCGAAAGGGATTCAATATATGGTGGCTTATGAACGATATGCATATTTGGTTGTCTATGATCGTTATTCGAATATATCAGAAGCAGTACCATCTGCGTATAATGGCATTTATCGAATTGATTTGGAAAATGGAACCTATGAGGTTGTGGAGAAAAAGGTCGATAGCGGTACAGAGATCCATGTTACTTCCGATGATAACACTTATATTATACAAAGAAAATTTATTCTGTTTTTGAGCCGGTGTCAAGTGTATAAATTTGATTATTTGACTGGAAATAAGGATGAATTAGTTTTGTTTTAGACAAGGGAACGGATGGATCCGTTCCTCATAGAATTCTTCTGTTCCTCATAGGAATGCATAAATGCATTCCCTACAAGGATGGAGAAGTGTCGATATGTTGACATAAATTATGATATGTGATAGACTAAAATCGCATCGTAGTTTAGGATATGCTCTTAAATATTAGAAAGGGGAGTTACCATGAACGGAAAAAGTAAATGTAAGCTTTTAAAAGAAATTCGGCAGCAGGTCGCTCAGAGCAATGATATTGCTTATGTGACCTCTGAGTGCAAATTTCAAGGAGAATGTACTGGTACATGCCCCAAATGTGAAGCAGAGGTGCGGTATTTGGAGCAGGAGCTGAACAAACGCCGTCAGCTGGGAAAATCCGTGGCAGTGGCCGGTGTGGCTGCGGCCTTGGTGGTTGGTATGTCCGGCTGTGATTTCGGGGATTTGATAAGCACCCAGCCTGTGATGGGTGATTTTCCCTATATAGAGACTGAATCAGTGCCCATAGAGGGTGAGATCAATACCACCGAGGAGATATTGATGGGGGATGTTGCATTCCCTACTGATGAATTACCAGGAATAATAGATCTTCCTGATGATGAAATTACGGAGGCACCATGACAGCGGCGCAAGCTCCGGTGGTGGCCACTGCCAGACACCGGGTGGCGGTGGATGGGCAGGGAATTACCACCCTGGTATGCTTTCATGGGTGTCCTCTGCGGTGTAAATGGTGCTTAAATCCATTTACCTGGGATCCCAAGACGCCTTACCAGCTTATGACCCCGGAGCAGCTGTACGAAAAGGTGCGGCAAGATGATCTGTATTTTCGCGCAACCGGGGGCGGTGTGACCTTTGGTGGCGGCGAGCCTTTGCTGCAAAGTGCATTTATTCGCCAGTTCCGTGAGCTTTGCGGGGATGGGTGGCATTTGTGCGCAGAAACCTCGTTGTATGTCAATTGGGAAAGTGTGGAAATGGCAGCCCAGTGTGTGGATATGTTCTATGTGGACTGCAAAGATACGAACCCGGAAATTTATCGCAGCTACACAGGCCAGGATAATGGCTTGATGCTGGATAATTTGAAAAGATTGCTTTCTTTGGTGGGCCCGGAGCGGATCATAGTGCGTTTGCCGTTGATCCCGGAATATAACACGGAGCAAGATCGGCAAAACAGTCAGAATTTGTTGGTGGATATGGGTATTACCCAATTTGATTTGTTTACCTATCAAGTGCGTAATTCTTAAATAACATAAAGGATTTGCGATTTGTAGGGGCCGATTGAAGTTAGCCATTTGAATGATGTGTGTGTAGGGACCGGCCTCCTGTGACGGTCCAAAACAAAACCGGCACTTCATGTGCCGGTTTTTCAGAGTGTCAAAAAAGCCGCCAATCGTCAAAAAGCAAATTGTATTAGAATGGGAGAGCATCATTGCGAGCCAGTGCATACACTGGCGTGGCAATCCGTTCTCTTTCGCACAAGAAAGCTTGCTGCGCAAGGCTTTTTGACTTACTGCGCAACTCGCCCTCTACCGTATCCACATACGCCGACGAGTGCGAGTTGCTTGTCTTGACGGCTTTAGTGACCTCTGTCAGTCTGCCAAAAAACAAGTTTTTTGACAGACTGCAAAACCGGCACTTCATGTGCCGGTTTTTATAAAATGGAGATTATAGGTCCTTCCGCATATATCTTGGTTGATACTCCCAATAGCCATTCTTTGGATAAAAGGAATAAGATTCAAACCATTGTTCCTTGGGAGTACCGAGGTGAACCAGTGAGATGGTTATTCCTTGCTTTCGCATTTCACTTTCTGCCATTTGAAGAAGCTGTGTTCCTATTCCTTTGCGCTTTTCTGATGCTTTCACATAGAGCCTGTGAAGAAACGCTTCTGTAGGGTTTTCTGTTTTGGAATAGCCAATGCAACCAATCACCCTGTCGTTTTCATCAATTGCGATCCAAAACATATCTCCGCGATTCAGGTAATTTGTTTTAATATCCAACAAATCAGGGTTTATTGTAGGGGTTTTCCCCAGGGCATCCTTGGCTTGCAGGACCATAAATATGAGATCGTCTCTGTATTTTCCTTCATAGAATTTTTTCGTTTCTCATAGGAATGCATAAATGCATTCCCTACAAGGATGGGACGGTGTGGTCACCGTCCCCTACGCGACTTTGATAGTTGATAGTTGAGAACACTGATTGTTTAAGAAAAGAGCGGTTGATTTCAATATGCGGTTAACATAATCAGTTTACAGAAAGTTATGGGTGATGATCGATGTGTAATGAGCTATCAGCAGGGATTACAATTGAATCTTCTCCGGGAAGGCTTCTTTGCGTAGAATGCCCCACATTTTGTCGATATAGGAAAGGGTGTAAAAATTTTCGTAATAATGGTAGTAAAATGCGCCCTTCAGCGTCATTTGGTAAGTGCTGTTTTGCTCGGTGATGAAGCCTAGGCGCTTTGCCAGCCAAAGCTCAAAGCCGTAGGCCTTTTTCAGCGGCACACCAAAGAAACGCTCAAAATCCGCGGCTTTCACCCGGGTACTGTAGGCGGTCCAAAACAGCCAGTAGATCATCCGCTGGTGCCTGGTGAACCGTATGGTCAGGCTGGTGGCAAGGTCGCCGGCCCAAATCCGCTGGCAGTAGGCTGCCACATCAAAGGTGTTGATCTTGAACTGGTCATAAAACAGGCTGGTGGCGGAGCAGCCAAAGCCCAAAAAGTTATCCCGGGTCATGGAGGAATAGTTGGCCTCCGGCTGACTGGAAAAGGTCCAAATGGAGCTGCGGGTGTAGCCCTTGCCCAGGCAATAGTTGGTGATGGCGTCCAATAGCTGCCGTTTTTCCTTCTTGGGCATGGCAGCCACGGGACTGTCAGTAAAAGTGAAATCAATAAAGGGGTAAATGGCAATGTGATTTGCCCCCAGGGAAAAGGCCAGGTCAATGTCAGATTTTAGATCCTCGTAGGTTTGCCCGGGCAGCGCAAAAATAAAATCCATGGATACGGTCTTAAAGGGCACTTGCTGCAAAGCCGCCGCCATAGCCCCTTTGTCCACCTGTTTTCTGCCTAAAATGCTTTGGTATTTGCCGCAGAAGGACTGGATGCCGATGCTGATTTTGGTGATGCCTGCGTCCTTGAGGATTTGCAGGGTTTGGGGGTTCACATTGTCCGGGTGCAGCTCCAGGCCGATGCCCTCGGTGATGATAAAATGCTCTTGTAGGGCAGCAATGATTTCTTGGATGCGGGGCGCTGCCAGGGCAGGTGTGCCGCCTCCAAAGTATAGACTGGTCACCTGTTTGCGCCCCGGCTGCTGACTGCCCACCAGGTGGATCTCCTGCAGCAGCGCGTCTATGTATTGGTCGCACAGCTCTTGGCTATAGCGCACCTTGCAGTAAGGGCAGAAATTGCAGATGCTTTTGCAGAAGGGAATGTGCACATAAAGCCCCAGGTTTTCGCAATTTTCATAGGGCAGCACCCGGTCATATTCCTTTTGGAAGGTAAAGGGCCGGGTGGTCCGGGTGAGCCACATCCGGGTCAGACTGGTAATGATGCTCATAAATGCTCCTAAATATATTTTAAGTAGGTGCGGAGCATTTCCAAAATAATTTTGGGATTGCCCCGGAATAAAAGGGTGTATTCCGCCACAAAGAAATAGCCGCATTGGTCGCAAAGCCCCGGCACCTCAATGCACCGCCCGCAGGTGGAAAGCTTGCCGTTTTCCATGACTACGCATTGGTGGCAGGGGGTGGGGAAGCGGGTGTTGATCAGATAGGGGAAGGCGCTTTTCAGATTGAACACCGGGGCGCCTTCCTGCATCATTTGGGTGATGGTCCGGCAGCATTGGGCTTTTTCGTCCCGGCTCAGAGCCAGCTGCCTGGTGTCCGGGTAGGGAGTGTGGAAATTGAAGGACACAGCCCGGATATTTTTGGTGTCCCGGGCGGTGCGGCATACATCCGCGATGTGGTCTTTGTTGATTTGATTGATGGCCATATACAGGCAGATATTGTCTGCGGTGGCGGCAGCAATATTTTTCATGATGGTGTCGTAGGTGTCCCCACGGATGGCATTATGCCGCTGCTTGTCCCCGTCCAGGCTTAAAAGGATCAGATCTGCCTCCGGCAGGTCAATGGGTAAGGTGCCGTTGGTCACCACATTTACAATGAGAAAGCCCATAGCCTTGGCTTCGGTCACCAGGTCCCGCAGCGTGCGGTCACCGTCTTTCCAAAGGAAGGTCTCCCCGCCGCAGAAAAATAAGATCCGGATACCCATGTCATAAAGCTGTTGCATTTCCTGGCGGATTTGTTTATAGGGATGGACAATGGCGGTGATATTATTCACAGAGCAATGCTTGCAATGCAGATTGCATTTGTCGGTGAGGATAATCGTGCCCAGAATGGGGTCTTTTTTGCGGAAAATCACTGTTTTGACTCCAAAGGCGGCAAAGTGCAAAAAGGATGAAAATTTCATAATATCCCCCTATCTGTACTGGATTCTGCTTATTTTACCAAATACTCAAACCCCAAAATGATAACACCCAACAGTACCAACACGGCGCCAACGGCTCTGTTTAATGTTTTAGGCTTTGCTTTGTTTGCAAACACTGCCGCGATCCGTGCCCACATAAAGGTAAACAGAATGCACAGCGCCATAATCAGAAGATTGGGGCGGTCACCGAAGGAAAAGTGGGAAATTGAGCCGGTCAGTGCCGTAAAGGTCATAATAAATACGCTGGTGCCTACGGCGGTTTTTAGCTCATATCCCAGCACGGATGTGAGAATGAGGAGCATCATCATACCTCCGCCTGCGCCTACAAAGCCGCAGATAAAGCCGATGAAAACACCGCAAAGCAGCGAACCTGCGATTTTTCTTTTTTTGCTGACGGCCTCCATTTCCTGTTTGGTGGTCATAACCGGCTTTGCAATAAACTTGATGCCTAAAATCAGCGTCATAAAGGTGCTGAAGCTGCCCATGGTTTTGGCCGGGACAACGCTGGAAACATAGCTTCCCACAACCGTGAAAAGCAAGACCATAGCCATCATAAGCAAGCCGTTCTTGATGTCCAGATTTTTATTTTTCCCATAGGTGAAGGCAGAAACTGCACTTGCCAGCACATCGGAGGCCAGGGCAATACCCACCGCGGTGTAGGGTTCGATCTCAAGGAAAGTAATCAGCATTGGACTTATGACAGCGGCGGCACTCATACCTGCAAAACCGGTCCCCAGGCCTGCGCCCATACCTGCAAAAAAAGTTACGAGCAAAATGATCCAAATATTCAAAGTATCACCTCGATGGAGCATTATACCACAACGGACCCAAAAAGTAAATCTGTCAGTATAATCTCCTGCCTTTTACA
Source organism: Faecousia sp. (assembly GCA_045591335.1). Classification (GTDB taxonomy): domain Bacteria; phylum Bacillota; class Clostridia; order Oscillospirales; family Oscillospiraceae; genus Faecousia. The sequence goes on along the minus strand of JAZNSR010000053.1, from coordinate 201 downwards.
AATAATAGCATCGTAATTTGTAAAATAATTGTAGGGAACGGCCTGTGTGCCGTTCCGAATTGCAAAACGAAAAAAGGAACGACACATAGATCGTTACCTACGGGAAAAGGAGAAAGATATATGAAAGCAACCGGCATTGTCAGAATAGTGGAGGAATGTGTTATTTTAGGACAAAAGTTGTCGAAACTCGCATAAACACTG
>JAZNSR010000052.1:0-7024 GCA_045591335.1 Faecousia sp. | reverse complement strand
AGAAGGCTGATGGATCATGATTTCAGCATTAGGCAACGCCATGCGTTTGCCCTTAGCACCAGCGGCCAGCAAGAAAGCACCCATAGATGCAGCCATGCCGACACAAATTGTTGCAACATCGCACTTGATGTGCTGCATAGTGTCATAGATTGCCATGCCAGCTGTCACGCTGCCGCCAGGACTGTTAATGTAGAAATAGATATCCTTGTCCGGATCCTGTGCTTCCAGATACAGCAGCTGAGCAACAATCAGGCTTGCGGTGGTATCATTCACTTCTTCAGACAAGAAGATGATCCGGTCATTAAGCAAGCGAGAGAAAATATCATAGCTACGCTCACCGCGGCTGGTCTGTTCAACAACATAGGGAATAAAACTCATGGTGATGTCTCCTTTCAGGTTCTGAAACATTCTAACCATTCAAAAGAAAGCTTATTCAGCAGCTTCCTCTGCCTTGGGAGCAACAGCAACAGCATTATCAACGATAACCTTAACTGCCTTGCGGGTCTCCAGGCTGGTCTTGACCTCGGAAACGGGAACCATCTCCTTGATCTTTTCAACTTCCATTTCATACTGCTTGGCCATAGACTCGAACTCAGCTTCAATATCCTCGTCGGTAACGGTGATACCCTCAACTTCAACGATCTTTGCCAAAGTCACATTGACCTTTGCCTGCTTTTCAGCAGCGGGACGGAATGCGTTACGCATGGTGTTCAGATCTCCGCCCATCATCTTGGCATAAGCGTCCATAGAATAGCCACTCATCTGCAGCTGATAAGCAACACGCTCCATCTGATTGTCCAACTCCATCTCAACCAGGCCATTGGGCATATCCACGGTAACATTCTCAGCGGCCTTATCCACGCAAGCCTGCTCAAAAGCGGAGTCGATCTGCTTCTGCGCATTCTCCAACGCCTTGGCGCGGATATCAACCTTTAGGGCATCCAGAGTCTCAAACTCAGAGACATCTTTTGCAAACTCATCGTCCTGCTCGGGGACATTAGTAGCGGTCACCTTATTAACCTTCACATGGAACACAACAGCCTTACCGGCCAGCTCAGCATGATAATCAGCAGGGAAAGTAATGTCAATGTCCTTCTCCTCGCCGGCGCTCATGCCAACGATCTGCTCTTCAAAGCCAGGGACAAAAGAATTGGAGCCCAGCTTCAGATCATAATTCTCTCCCTTACCGCCATCAAAGGGAACACCATTGTCAAAGCCTTCAAAGTCGATATTGGCAGTGTCGCCCATCTGAGCAGCACGCTCTACAGTCTCAGTGGAAGCAACATTCTGAGCCATACGGTCAAGCTCTGCCTGCACCTGCTCATCGGTAACAACAGCTTCTGCTTTCTCGATTTCCAGGCCCTTGTAATCGCCCAAAGTGACATCAGGGTAAATATCGGTGGTCATGGTCAAAGTGACGCTGCCGTCATCTTCAATGTTCATATCAGTCAGGCTGGGACGGCCAACCGCCTTCACATCCTGGCCAATAACCGCAAACTCATAAACCTCGGGAAAAATCTCTTCCAGGCCGTCTTCATAGAAAACATGAGCGCCATACATGGACTCGATCATCTTACGGGGTGCCTTACCCTTACGGAAGCCGGGAATCATAATATTCTTACGAGCCTTCAGATATGCCTTTTGTGCGCCGGATTCCATCAGATCTTTATCGATCTGCACAACAATGGTAGCCTGACTGCCGTTCTTTTCAATACTCTTTACATTCATTTTTATATCCTCCCATATTTCGGGCTGCAAAAGCGGCCCATGCATATTCTATTTTGCATTCGATGTATTCTAGCAGAAAATACAGAACTTGTCCACTATTTTCTTAAAATTTTTAATCAAAAACCTTATATGGATGAAAATTCAAATAATCAGCAGACACAAGCCGGAAATCCACACCATCCCAGAGCCCTTCCATAGCCAACCCGTGACTTGGCCCATGCAAATGTCCATAAAAGCATCTGCGCACCTGGTAACGCTCTAACAGTTCCAAAATTTCATCACAATTATACCCCTTATATTTAGGCGGATAATGCAAAAATACAATTTTAGGCAGCTCGCCGGCAGACTGTAAGGATGCCTCCAAACGCAGCAGCTCACGTTTAAAAACCTTTTCGTCATGCTGTCCCGAGCGTTCTTCTTCAAAAAACCATCCCCGTGTACCGCAGATTGCCCATCCATTATATTCATAGTGATTGTTATTTAGAATCAAAAGATCAGAAAAACCCTTATCTTTACAAAATTGGTCAAATTTAGAAACGGTACTCCACCAATAATCATGATTTCCCTTCAGAATGATCTTTCTGCCTGGAATCGCATTGATCCAAGCAAAATCCTTCTCTGCCTGTTCAAGACCCAAAGCCCAAGAAAGATCTCCCAAAAGAACCGTAGTATCCTCGGAGCCAATCACAGAGAGGCCATCCTTCAGCTTGTCCATATACCCAAGCCATGCGCCGCCAAAAACATCCATAGGCTTTGGAGACCCAAGGCAAAGGTGCAGATCACCTATTGCATACAATGACATAGGGATCCTCCTTTATGCATTTTTGATTAGTCCCTCTGCCACACCGGTGGCCGCAGAAATAATACCGGCATTTTCTGCAGGAGCGTTTTCGCTGATCAGCAAAGTCATCCGGTTTTCACCGGTCTTAGCGCGGTAATCCTGCAGCGTGCCGTAAGAAATCGCCAAATACGGATTGATAAAGTAACCATGCGTACGGTAAACGCTGTTAATCATACCAGTGACCCTGTTTTCGCCAACCACAGAGCTGACAAGCCCCTGTGCCAAATGCGCACGAAAATGCTCGGGCAACCGATAGACATCTCTGTTTTTTGCTTTTTGCAAATACGAAAGTGCCTCTTCCCTGCCAGCAATTTCGTAAACCAGGCGTTCAATTGCCAAGGGCATGGTATTATCCATATCCGGAGTATTGGTATGCACGAGGGGTGCACCAGTATCAATTTGCCCTTTGTTTATCAAGTCCCATAACCCACGGTTATCATTAGTGCCGCAAAGAATCAAGCCAATGGGTAAGCCCATTTTTCGGGCATACCACACCGCCATCATATTATCAAAATCCTTGCCGGTAACTGCAACATCCATAATCTGAACCTGCTCCTGATGCAGTAGCGCAAATGCGCCAAACAGAAAAGCAATCCGAATCGCAATCAACGCCCAACCTTTGGCCTTACCGCATGCAAAATCATTATTACATAAACGGAGGTAAATACGGTTTATGAAATCCTCCATCCCCTGGTCAGCATTATTCCAAAATTCAACGACTGTGATCTTACGGCCAACCGAAGCAAATTTCAACGGTTTTTTACCAACAACAAACTCCACATCCCAACCGGTAAGATTTGCCTGAAAAAATACATTCAGCAAATACGCTACAGCATCGCAAAAAGACATTTCCATCAAGCTTTGCACTTTCTCCTTGGAAAGCGAAGGCATTAAAATAGGCAAAAACTGACCACCATCAGGCGCAAAGCCATCCCGCAACGCCTTATACGCAGTAAAGGAATCGATCTTATTTCTGGTAGTTATATATAGCATCGTTTCATCACTCCCAATGCATTATTCCAAAAAACATTCATCACTTCGTTGGAGGACATCCCCCGGTCCATGAGTTTTTTTGAAAGCTTATTATAATCCTGAACACCTGTAAAATCCGCAGGCAAAGTGTCACATCCATCTAAATCTCCGCCCAAACAAATGTGGGTACCATCCGGATCAAGGTCCATAAAATGGAAAACATGATCGCATACTGTATCCAAATCTGCGGGAGCACCAAGAAAATCCGCATACAAATTGATGCCCACAACTCCGTTGGTATCGCAAATAGCCCGGAACATATCGTCGGTCAAATTACGGCTATGCGCGCATAGTTTACGGCTGTTGGAATGCGAAGCAACCAAGGGTATTTCTGTTATTCTCATAACATCCCAAAAGCCCTGATCGGATATATGGCTCAAATCAATAATCATACCCAGCTGTTGCGCCACAGACACATAGGCTCTGCCACGGTCCGTTAAGCCCTCTCCGGTTATATGGGAACCGCAAAGAGAATTGGATTCATTCCAGCCTAAGGTGGACATACGAAACCCAACCGAATAAAGCATTGGTAATCGTGACGGATCATAATCAATACCCGCCGGACCTTCCAATGTCAAAATTGCAGACATAATACCGGCTTTATATTTGCGCTCTATTTCGCTGGGAGAATACGCCAAAGCAATACAATCTGCATTACGCTCCAATTCCCGCATAATTGCCTCCAGTTCCCGGTTAAAAAGCTCTGCTGGAGGAATAGAAGTTTCTAATGGCGTTGTATAGCATGCGAAGCACTGCGCATAGCCAGGCAATTGACCGGCTCTCTCCAAATCCACATGATAGCTATTTTTACTAAGACTGCCGCATTCCCGAAATGACTTCCCTAGCAGAGCGCAAGCCGTATCACAATGCAGATCAAATACTGGAAATTTCATGCAAAAGCATCCTCCAGATGCATGATTTTAGGATCAACCGTTAGGGTTCCTTGAGGCGCATAAATCTCAATCACATCAAACCTAGGTTGCAAATCCGTTGGATTCTGCGACAAATACATTTGCGCTGTAGTGCGCAGCCGATTTTGCTTATAATTGTCCACAAATTCTCTGGCCTGTGCAAACTCTGCAGACTTGCGGAGCTTTACCTCCACAAAAACTAAATACTTACGGTTACAAACGATCAGATCGATTTCACCGTAACGGCAACGGTAACCGGAAGCAATCAACTTATAGTGTTTCCTGCGAAGATAATCCGCAGCCAGTGCTTCACCCCAGGCACCGGATAAATTATTTTTCCCCATAGAATTTCTTTAAAAAACTCATACGATGAATACCGCTGGGCCCATACTCCCGCAAAGCGGCATAATGGGCCTTTGTGCCGTAACCTTTATGTATATCAAAACCGTATTGAGGATACACCTGTGCCATTTGCAGCATATAATCATCCCTGGTCACCTTAGCCAGAACGGATGCCGCGGCAATACTGGCGCTAAGGCTATCGCCATGAATCACAGTACAGCACGGAACACAAAAATCCTTTTCCCGGTTTCCATCAATCAACGCCAGATCCGGTTTGACGGAAAGCTGGGAAATAGCTTGTTCCATCGCCAACAAGGTGGCCTGCAAAATATTGATCTCGTCAATTTTTTCATGATCTACCATGGCTATGGCATAGGCAACCGCCTGTTCTTTAATAATGGGAAACAACTCTCTGCGGCGTTTATCTGTAAGCTTCTTACTGTCATCCAAGCCTGGTATCAGTAAGTTTGGGGGCAAAATAACCGCGGCAGCGCAAACAGGGCCAGCCAAAGGCCCTCGCCCTGCTTCATCCACGCCGCATATCACAGAATACCCCTTTAGAAAATATTCATTTTCAATAGCCCATAAATTATGCTCATTCATAGCATATCCTCCGGCTCTTCCAGCGTAAAATGGCCCAGCTTTCCGGACCGGTATTCATCCAACAATACTTTAGCCATTCGCTCGGTGTGAATCTCTCCTCTTGCCAACAAATAGCCCCGTTTGCGTCCGGCCTCCTCCAACAGCATATAGCCTGGAGTATCCTGGTTCATATCCACTTTGTATCTTTGCTTCACTGTATCAGGGTAGCGTTTCCAGAGCAGGCTCATCAAAAAAGCTGCCAATTCTTCTGTATCGAGCACATTTTCTTTTACCGCACCAGTATAAGCCAGCATCATACCCACATTAGGATCTTCAAACTTGGGCCAAAGAATACCCGGGGTATCCAAAAGTAACAGTCCATTGTCCACAGTCACCCACTGTTTGCCTCTGGTCACACCGGGACGATTTTCCGCTTTTGCGCCTTTTCTGCCGGAAATCTGATTGATCAATGTGGATTTTCCCACATTGGGGATCCCGACAACCATAACTCTGACAGGTTTGTTCATACCCTTGGCGGCATCTCTTTCCAATTTTTCCTTCAATAAGGATCGAACAGCGGGCTGAAAATCAGATATGCCGCGACGACTCTTGCAATCAGTAGAAATTGCAGCCATATTTATGCTTTTAAAATAGGAGATCCATTTTTTAGTTGCGTCGGGATCGGCAAGGTCCATGCGATTCATTACAACAATACGAGGCTTATTTCCGCAGATAGAGTCAATATCCGGATTGCGACTGGAAATTGGAATCCGCGCATCAACGATCTCACAAACAGCATCCACTTGCTTCAGATCAGCTTCGATCTGCCGCCGGGTTTTGGTCATATGGCCGGGATACCATTGGATATTAATTCTTTTATCTTCCAAGCTACGATACAACTCCAATTCTACCAAAATCGAGGGGCACTGTATCTTTATTCGTTCCTGGGAAAAGCAGGAAAACGGCTTTCCCAAGGATTTCTCGGGTATCAATAAGCCCTATTTCATTACTCCTGCTGTCCTTTGAGTTAATTCGATTGTCACCCATAACGAACACGCAGCCATCGTCAACAGTAATCGGAAACGATACGCCTTCCATTGTTGTGGTGGGAGTTAATGTATAAGGTTCATCCAGTGCCACACCGTCGACATACACGATACCGGCATTAAAATCAATGTCAACCAACTGTCCTTCTGTTGCAATTATGCGTTTGATAATGGGCTCACCGTTTTTGAAGGAATCCTTGCTGGCGACTACGATGTCACCGGTTTTGGGCTTATTGTATAATGTGTTTCCTATCAGAAGAAGCCAGTCGCCGTCCAGAAGAGTGTTATTCATAGAAGGACCGGAGACGACAACAACACGAAAAAGAAACGAGAAAATGAGCAGAACACTTGCAAGCAGTATAACAAGATCGTGCAAATATGTTATAATGCTTTTTTGAAATGCAATGCGGCTCTCGGTGGTAGAGGGCTTTCGCTCACCGGAAACCTGTTCACTTGTTTTATTAGATTTTTCCAAAGCTAGTCCTCCACATGAGAAAATGATGCAACATAGATGCATTATATTTTAATTATATACGATTTTT
>JAZNSR010000051.1:0-18913 GCA_045591335.1 Faecousia sp. | reverse complement strand
GATTCAGCTCCTTGGCTCACAGAACGACATGGCCACGATCCGACTGGGGGACCGAGGGGAGCGCTGCCGGTGGCAGATAACGGGACCCGAGCGGGTGGCAGGGGTCGGCGAAGGACGCAGCCGCTCCGTCGGCAAGGACATTCGCCGGGGACCCCAACAGGACACCAGCACCAGAAAAGAACGGTAATCGTGATACGATTACCGTTCTTTTCAGTTATATTCGCCTTGCGGCGAGTTATATTGGCTGTGCCAGTTATATTTGCTTCGCAAGTTATATTGCCCTACGGGCAGTTTTGGAGGCGAATATAATATAACTGCCGCAAAGCGGCAATATAACTTTCACGCAGTGAAAATATCACTCCGGCATAGCCGGAATATAACTTGAAATGCCCAACCTGGAGTAATTTCCCGGTTGGGCATTCTGTGTTTTAAGACCAATTTCCTATAACAAATCGTTGGAATTATAGGGTTATCGTTGGATTTTTGGTAGTAATCGTTAGATTTATGGGAGGATATCGTTAGAATTGTGGGTAATCGTTGGATTTATGGGAGGATATCGTTAGAATTGTGGGTAATCGTTGGATTTATGAGAAACAATATCGCAAACACACAGAGCTGTCCCCTGTGCTACTATTGACAATAGGGTGAAATTGACCTATTATTATATTCAAAAGCATAATTTACTCACTATGCTTTTGTCATGTATTCCAATAATTCCTTAAGCACTCCCACAATAAATCCATCACAGAAAGAGGTATCTTTATGCGAGATTCTGTTTCCCTTCAAAAAGACATTGCTGAAGCGCAGGCAACCATACAACTTCTGCAAAACAAAAACACCGCACTGAAAGCACGCTGCACAACACTGGAAAACGAACGCCATCGCAAAACAAGAGAAAATCCTTTAGCTAAAAAGCAAAATGATTATGATGGCAACAGCATCCTTCTCGGTTTTTGGGGCATCATTCTCACAATAGGCGCCATCCTTCTGGGTGCAGTTTTATTTATAGTGATGTCTGTAATTGAAGCCAGCTCCACTGCTACCATCATTGCACTTAGCATTTGTGCTGCCATACTCGCAATCGGTCTAATCCTTTTACTTTGGATGTTCATTTTAAGAATCAAAATCAAATCCATGAACACAAAACTTACATCCTTTAATCAGGAAATTCAACCTCTGATCAACGAATGCCGAACCTGCGAAAAAGAAATCGATAAAAACAAAGAAATCATTGCTAAAAAAGAAGCCCTTATATCTGACTGCGAGGCGGATCTGAAATATCTCCCCATGGCAAAAAACCATGTTATGATCTTTGTTGCCGAAGAAGGCGGCACTTCTACCAGCTTCCGCCCCATTAAACACAACATCACCATTGACGGTATTGATTACGGTGCTGCCCCCATGCCCTTCAAAATAATTGAATTGACACCGGGCATCCATGCAATCAATGTTACTGTCGGTCTGTATATAGGTGGCGAACCCCGTCTCTATTCCTCCGGCGTCACCCAGGTGCGTGTTGATACGAACAGTGTATTTATGCAATATGTATTTAAAGGTCCCGGCATGCCCTTTTCCCCCATGCAATACCACAACGCATCTGATTTCTTCAAGGCCACCAATCAAAAACCCTAATTAATAAAAAAGGCTGTAAAGAAAGTCCCTTTTCAGCTAAGCTATATAATAATTATGAAGGTACTGCCTCAAAATGATTCTCACAAATCATTTTGAGGCAGTACCTAAAAATTATACTTTTATTCCGGTTTCCAGGTGCCGTCGTAGTTGACGATGCGCAGCTTGCCGTCCTGTTCCTCCCGCTTTGCAAGCAAATGCCCGTCCACATGGAAGCTGTAAATGCCGGATTCCATGGTGATCCAGCCGGTGGCTGCTTTGCCGTCCTCCATGAAATAATACATCCGGCCATCCATTTCCGTCCAGCCGCCGGTGATCATTTTGCCTTGCTCGTCAAAGCAATAGCGTCCGTCCTCCACATTGCGCCAGCCTGTAGCCATCACGCCGTTGCGCAGCAAATAATACACGCCTTCCCCGGTGGTCAGCCAACCGGTGCGCATAGAGCCGGTCTGGCTAAAATACCGCTGTTTGCCGTTGATCACCGCCCAGCCGGTGAGAGCCGCGCCGTTCTCATCAAAATAAAAATCATGGCCCTTATAGCCAAACCATCCGGTTTTCGGCTGACCGTCCTCATAATAATACCATTTTCCGCCTTCGTAGGCCCAGCCCTGGGTATACTGCCGGGTCTGAAGCTGGGGCTGCGGCGGTAGCTCCTTTTGCCCAATGCCAAAGCGGACCGACGCTATACAGACGGTTTTGGTCTCATTTAAAAATTCCCCATCCTGCAGAAAATGATTTTTCGCCTCTGCCAGAATAGAATATGTATATACGCCCGCCTTCAGCTGTGTAAAATCCACAGCCTCACGGAAAGGATAATAGCTCAGATCCAAAGGTCTTTCTGCCGGAAGCTTCACGCACAGCCGCTCCTCACCTTTGGCGTTGGTGATCACCAGGCGGGTATTCTCCAGCTGCAAATAGCCAGGCTGGATCTGCCCCTTGGGCAAAAAATACTGCTTGACCTGCAAAAGCTGCGGAAATACAGCATTTTCCAGAGTAACGCTCTCATAAAGCAGCAGCAACGGGCTGGCCTGCTCCGCAGGAATAAAGCCCTCGCAGCCATCATCCTGGATTCGGTAATACCGCTGGCCGTACATATTTTCATACAGGCCGGTGGCATGCAGCCGCTCGCCCATACCGGCCCGGCGCAGCTGCTGCCCACGCTTTGCATCAGGCAGGGTCAGCACCGGCACGGTGCTGTCGCATTCCACAAACAGATCCGCGGGATATTCCGCACAGGAATCCACAGAACTTTTGGTGCCGAAATACACCAGGCCTTCATACTCTGTCCATTCCTCATACCATGCAGTCAATTCCTCCATGGGCACCACAATGGGCTGTCCTTCAATGGTGCCAAAATGGGTGGTAAAGCCCTCCACTGCATAAACTATGCCGTCCAAAATACCGTGGATCAGCATTACATGGCCGTATTCCGCGCCGGCTTCCGTATTGGTTTTTTGGAAGCAGAGCATCACATTATACACATCCACTGTGCCGTTTTGGGTGATTTCCTGCAGGGCCTGTAGAGCGGTGTATTTTTGCGCGCTGTAGGCAAGCACCGTATGCCCGCCGGTGGTGGTCTCCAGGGCGGAATAATAATCGTAATGGTCCTTGCCGTGATAGGTCATCAAATGCTTGTTGATGCCCAAAAGATACAATTCCCAGCTGACCTGCGCGCCGCAAAAACCGCCCAGGGAGGTAAAATCACTTTGCTCCAGGGTGGCAATATGGGTGTCTAAAATCTGGCGGCGGAGTCGCTGATCCTCATTGACCACATAGGTTTGATCCCGCAGGGCGCAAAGCACCTCCAAAAGAGGCCGGGTTTCTTCTGTCTGCTCCGCTGCCTCCTCCTGGGCAAGAGCCGGCATCGGCAGAGCGCTCAGCAGCAGCATTACGCTCAGCAGCAAGCAGCATATTTTTTTGCGCATACCGGCGCCCTCCTTCGCAAAATCTCAAAAATTCACTAGTATGCATTATACCATTACAAGCCGCCGGAAGCAAGGATTTTTTTGCAAAAATCCACCAACAAAACCCGGGGGCAAAAAACCGGACATTTGACATATCCGACAAAATATCATATAATGTAACAGATTATAAATATAAGGGCAGTATGCCCTTTAGGCAGGTGAACGGCATGCGTGTTTTTGTTACCGGCGCAGGCGGACAGTTGGGTCATGATGTGATTTTGGAATTATCCCGGCGGGGTCACAGCCCCATGGGCAGCGACCTTGCTCCCCAAAGCACCCTGACTCCCTATATGCCCATGGATATTACCGACCCGGCGGCAGTGGAAGCCGCCCTCACCCAAGCCGCTCCCGACGCAGTGGTCCATTGCGCCGCATGGACAGCAGTGGACCTGGCAGAGGAAGAAGGCAATGTGGCAAAGGTCCGGGCCATCAACGCCCAGGGCACAGGAAACATTGCCCGGATGTGCAAAAAGCTAGGCTGCAAAATGATTTACATTTCCACGGACTATGTGTTTGACGGCCAGGGGCAGACCCCCTGGGACCCGGACTGCAAGGCCTATGCCCCTTTGAATGTTTACGGGCAGACCAAGCTGGAGGGCGAGCTGGCAGTTGCCAACACTTTGGAAAAATACTTCATCGTGCGCATTGCCTGGGTATTCGGCAAAAACGGCAATAACTTTATTAAAACCATGCTGAAGCTTTCCGAAAAATATTCCCAGCTGCGGGTGGTTTGCGACCAGATCGGCACTCCCACCTACACCCCGGACCTTTCCCGGCTGCTGGTGGATATGCTGGAAACAGAAAAGTACGGCTATTATCACGCCACCAACGAGGGCGGCTTTATCAGCTGGTATGAATTTGCCTGTGAGATCTTCCGGCAGGCAGGCAAGGATGTGGCAGTCCAACCGGTGACCACAGCGGAATACGGCCTTTCCAGGGCGGCCCGCCCCTTCAACAGCCGCCTGGACAAAAGCAAGCTCACAAAAATGGGCTTTGCGCCCCTGCCCCACTGGCAGGACGCCCTGGCCCGGTATTTAAACGAGATTGAGGTATAACTATGGGACAAATCCAAGTGACCCCCTGCCCCATTCAGGGTCTTTATGTGATCGAGCCCACCGTCCACGGTGACAGCCGCGGTTACTTTATGGAGACCTACTCCCAGCGGGATATGGAGCAGGCCGGGTTGACCATGCAATTTGTGCAGGACAATCAATCCATGTCCGTTAAGGGCGTGCTGCGGGGGCTGCATTTTCAAAAAGAGCACCCCCAGGGCAAGCTGGTGCGGGTGATCCGGGGACGGGTGTTTGATGTGGCAGTGGACCTGCGGTCCGGCTCTGCAACCTACGGGCAGTGGTACGGCGTGGAGCTAACTGCGGAAAACAAAAAGCAGTTTTATATTTCCGAGGGCTTTGCCCACGGCTTTTTAGTGCTTTCCGACACCGCCGAATTCTGCTATAAATGCACGGATTTCTACCACCCCGGCGATGAAGGCGGCCTGGCCTGGAACGACCCGGTCATCGGCATCCAATGGCCGGAGGTCACCGGCACCTACCCCGGCAGCGCCTCTGCCCAGAGCTACACGCTGGCAGACGGCACACCGCTGAACCTCAGCGAAAAAGATCAAAAATGGGACATTCTGGCAAAGACCTTTCAGTTTTGAAAATAAGAAACAGGAGGCTGTGTCATGCAGCATGTATATATCATAGGCTCTAAGGGTATCCCCGGCGCATACGGCGGCTACGAGACCTTTGTGGATAAGCTGACGGAATACCATCAAAACCATCCGGCCATCCGCTACCATGTAGCCTGCAAGGATACCGAAGAAAAAGAAGTCACCTACCATAACGCCCGGTGCTTCCATATTAAAGTTCCCAACATCGGCCCCGCCCAGGCCATTTGGTATGACCTGGCAGCCTTAAAGCACTGCTGCAGGCATATCCGGGACAATCACATTCAAAAACCCATTGTGTATATCCTGGCATGCCGCATTGGGCCTTTTATGAAAAAATATGTCCGCAGGATCCACAAGCTGGGCGGGCAGGTGTTCGTCAACCCGGACGGTCACGAATGGCTCCGTGCCAAATGGCCTGCGCCCGTGCGCAAATATTGGAAGATCTCCGAGCAGCTTATGACCAAGCATGCGGATCTGATGGTTTGCGACAGCAAGAACATCGAAAGCTATATTCAGCAAACCTATGCTGCCTATAATCCCGCAACCACCTTCATCGCCTACGGCGCAGAGCCCCGGCGCAGCGTTCTGACCGACGAGGATCAGACCCTGCTGGACTGGTATGCCCAAAAGCAACTGCGCCCCAAGGAATATTACCTGGTGGTGGGCCGGTTTGTGCCGGAAAACAACTATGAGACCATGATCCGGGAATTCATGGCCTCCAACACCCAAAAGGATTTTGCGCTGATCACCAATGTGTCCGAGAAATTCCTCAAGGAGCTGCAGGAAAAGACCGGCTTTCAGAAAGACAGCCGTATCAAATTTGTAGGCACCGTCTACGACCAGGAGCTTTTGATGAAGCTGCGGGAGAATGCCTATGGGTATTTCCACGGTCACGAGGTAGGCGGCACTAACCCCAGTCTGCTGGAGGCTCTGAGCAGCACGGATCTGAACCTGCTTTTGGATGTGGGCTTCAACCGGGAGGTGGCAGAGGATGCTGCCCTCTACTGGAGCAAGCAGCCCGGTGACCTGGCCCGGCTCATTGCCCAGGCGGACACCATGACCCCGGAGCAGATTGCCCAGCTGGCTGTCAAGGCCAAACAGCGGATCGCCACCGCTTACAGCTGGGAATACATCAGCGACCGGTACGCAAAACTGTTTTTAAAATAAATAACCACTGATTACACAAGGAGAGGATTCCTTTGGCTATTTTTCAGTCTGCACAAATTTTGCTGCCTAAAACCGACACCCCGGAAAAATGGGCAGTGATCGCCTGCGATCAATTTGCCGCCGAACCTGCCTACTGGCAGTCCGTTAGACAGCAAGTGGGCGACGCCCCCTCTGCCTTGCAGCTGATTTGGCCGGAGGCAGAGCTGCAGGACGATCCGGCTGTGCGGATCGCTGCCATCAATGCCGCCATGACGCAGTATTTGAAGGACGATCTATTCACCGCCTACGAGGATGCCTTTATTTATGTGGAACGCACCCTGCTGGACGGGCAGGTCCGCCGGGGCATTGTGGGCATGCTGGACCTGGAGGCTTACGACTATCTGCCAAACACCGCCTGCCCCGTCCGTGCCACGGAGAAAACCGTGGTGGAGCGGATCCCGCCCCGGGTGAACATCCGCAAGGATGCGCCCCTGGAGCTGCCCCATGTGCTGCTGCTCTGCGATGATCCGGAGCAAATGCTCTTCCGGGCCATCGACAAAGCAAAGCTTCCCATTGTATATGATTTTGATTTGATGGAGCAGGGCGGCCACATCACCGGCTGGCTGCTGCAGGGGCAGGCTGCTGCCCAGCTGCAAAAGGCCATCTGCGCCTATGAAGCCCAAAACAAGCCGGTGCAATACGCGGTGGGCGATGGCAACCACTCTTTGGCTGCCGCCAAGACCTGCTACACCCAAGCCCCCTGCCCTGCTGCCCGGTATGCCCTGGTGGAGCTGGAGAACATCCACGATGCCTCCCAAAATTTCGAACCCATCCACCGGGTGATTTTAAACACCGACCCCGCCGCCCTTCTGGCCCGGCTGCCCCAGGCAGAAAACGGCTATCCTTTGCAGTGGGTCAGCGGCGAAAAGACGGGCACGGTCCGCTTAAAGCTTGCCCCCGGGCAGCTGCCCGTTGGCGCATTGCAAAATTTCCTGGATGCCTATTTAACCGCCAATCCCGGCACCATTGACTACATCCACGGGGACGACAGCCTGCGCGCTTTGAGCCGGGCAGAAAACGCCATTGGCTTCTTCCTGCCCCCTATGGAGAAAAGCCAGCTGTTCCCCGGCATTTTGGCAGACGGCGTGCTGCCCCGAAAAACATTTTCCATGGGCCATGCCCGGGAAAAACGCTATTATCTGGAAGCAAAAAAAATAAAGTGAGGAAAACTTACTATGAAACGCGTAATTACCTACGGCACCTTTGACCTGCTGCACTACGGGCACATCAACCTGCTGCGCAGAGCCAAGGAGCTGGGCGATTATTTGGTGGTGGCCATTTCCACCGACGAATTTAACTGGAACGAAAAACAAAAGAAATGCTATTTCAGCTACGAAAAGCGCAAGGCCATGGTGGAAGCCATCCGCTATGTGGACCTGGTGATCCCGGAGACACACTGGGAGCAAAAGCGCACGGATATCCACGATTACCATATCGACACCTTTGTGATGGGTGACGATTGGAAGGGCAAATTCGACTTTTTGACCGAGGAGGGCGCAGAGGTAGTCTACCTGCCCCGCACCCCCGAGATCAGCACCACCCAAATCAAGCAGGACTTGAGGTAAGATTATGCAAAATTCGAACATGGATCTGCTGCATCAGGTGGATATGGACATTGCCAAAGAGGTACTTCGCATCTGCCAAAAGCACGGCCTGACCTATTATATGCTGGGCGGCACCATGCTGGGGGCTATCCGCCACAAGGGCTTTATCCCCTGGGATGACGATATCGACCTGGGCATGCCCCGGGAGGATTATGAGCGGTTTTTGGCGCTTGCGCCCCAGGAGCTGGCAGCGCATTTGAAGCTGGTCAACTACAAAACCGATCCCAACTATATGTATTACATCACCCGCATTCTGGACACGGAAACCACCGTCATTGAGGAGCGCATCGGCAACGACAACAAGTACACCCATGCCTCTATCGATATTTTCCCCATTGACGGCACGCCCAACAATCCCCTTTTGCGGAAGATCTATTATTTCCGGGTCATGTACCACCGAGCGCTTATGAGCCTTTGCTACAAGGACTCCATCGACCGCAAGCGCAAGCGCAGCAAAAAAGAAAAGCTGCTGCTTTGGATCATGGAGCGGATCCCCGTGGAAAAGCTCACCACCCCCTATAAGCAAAAATGCAAGATCGATAAGCTTATGCGCAAGCAAAAGGTGGCAGGCTCCAAGTATATCGGCAACCTTATGGGCGCCTACCGCACCCGGGAGATCGTCCCGGCGGAGTATTACGGCCAGGGGGCTATGTATCCGTTTGAGGATATGCAGATGCGGGGTCTGAGCATGTACCACGAATATCTGACCCACACCTACGGCGATTATATGCAGCTGCCCCCGGAGGACAGCCGCAAGACCCATTTTAAAATTCTGAACATTCACGGAAAAACCGTTGCGGAGGAATGATCCGTTACCATGAAGAAATTTTTGGCAATCTTTCAAAAAGTTGGCGGCTGGGAGATCCTGCGGCAGTATACCCAATCCCATGTGCTGTGCTTTGCCCTGGGGCAGACCCTGCAGCAGGGCTTTTCCAAAAAGGGTCTGGAGATCGTCCGTCTTTCCGTCCACAATAAAATCCTGGGCAAGCTGCGGAAAAAATACCGCAAAACCATTGCCCGGTTTCAAGAGGACTATGTGCCCCTGCACAGAAAACGCTCCAACAAGGTTTGGGTGTGCTGGTTGCAGGGCATGGACACCGCCCCGGCGCTGGTGCAGGCCTGCTATGCCTCCCTGCAAAAGCACCTGCCGGACCGGCAGATCGTATTGCTGACGGAAGAAAACTACAAAAGCTATGTGACCTTCCCCGCCCACATCCAGCAGAAAATCGACAGCGGCATTATTTCCAAAACCCATTTTTCCGACCTTTTACGGCTGGAGCTGCTGATCGACCACGGCGGCACCTGGATCGATGCCACAGTGCTTTGCACTGGCGGGCAGATCCCGGCATATATGCTGGATTCCGACCTGTTTGTATATCAGAATTTAAAGCCGGGTCTGGACGGTCACGCCTCCTGCATTTCCAGCTGGTTTATGACCGCCTGCACCAACCATCCCATTTTGCTGCTGACCCGGCATTTGCTGTATACCTACTGGAAAACGCATAAAAAAATGCAGGATTACTTTTTGCTGCATGATTGTTTCCAGCTGGCCATTGAGGCCTACCCCCAGGAGTGGCACAGGGTGATCCCCTGCAGCAATTCCACTCCCCACATCCTGCTTTTGCGGATGTTTGAAACCTATGACGAAGCCTTGTGGCAGGCGGTGCAAGCCATGACCCCCTTCCACAAGCTGACCTATAAATTCACCCAGGCAGACGCGCAAAAGGAAAACACCTATTACTCCCGGCTATTCCAATCATAAGGAGAACATCATGGAACAAGAACGCAGCACTCAGACCATATACTTGAAAGATCTGCTCTTTGCGGTCCTTTACCAATGGAAATGGCTTGTGATCGCCGCTGTGATCGGCGGCATCCTGCTGGGCGGCCTGCAGCTGCTCACCGGCGGCAGCAACGCCATACTGGATCCCATTACCATCACCCCGGAGCAGCAGCTGAAGATCGACCAGCTGGAAAAGAATCTGGAGCGCACCAACCGGCTCATTGAGGCTCAGACCATCTATCTGGAAGAATCCGCTTTGATGGCGCTGGATTCCTACCACAGCTACACCTCCGGCATGTATCTGTGCCTGACCCCCGTGGATGCTGACCGGGATCTTTCCATGACTGCCCTGCGCAGCCTCTATGCCCATCTGACCGGGGCGGAGATCATGGATGGGCTGAGCCAGGAATTCAAACTGGATGTGCGGTACTTCCGGGAACTGGTGAGCATCAGTATTGCGGACGAAAGCACCCTCTCCGTCACTGCCCGGGGCAACACCCAGGAAGACGCCCAGTCCATTGTCGCTGCCTTTGAAAAGGCTGCCCGGGCATTTTGGGCAGAGCAGACAGACCTGAATGCCGCCTGCAGCAGCCAGTTCATTCTCTATGACTCCGGCGCAAAATACGATTCCGGCCTTTACGACACTCAAAATTCCGCCCATCAAAAGCTGACCAGCTTGAAGAACACAGCGGTCTCCACAGAAACCGAGCTGAAAAAACACGCTCCCACTGAGCTGACCGTGGGCAAAGCAGAACCCATTTTGTTCGCCGCCGTGGGCGCAGCCGCGGGCTTCTGCCTGGTGGCGGGTCTCGCTTGCCTTGCTTACTTGACAGGCAGCAGGCTCTACTCCGCCCGGCTCCTTCAGGACTGCACAGGTCTTCCCCTGCTGGGCTGCATCAACGGCAAAAAGCGCAGCGGCATTGACGCCTGGCTGCGAAAGCTGGAGGGCCGCACCCTGGGCAGCAACGCCGAAGCCCTGGCTGCCAACATTGCCAACCTGGGTAAAAATGCTGGTAATCTGCTGCTTTTGGGCAGCTTCGACCCCCAGGTCTTAGAGCCGCTGACCCAGCAGCTTGCCCAGCTGCAGGTGGCCTTCACCCTTTGCAGCGACCCGGCCCAAAGTGCTCAATCCATCAATGCCCTGGCCCAATGCGATGGGGTGATCTTGGTGGAGACCTGCGGCAAGTCCGTATATGCGCAGGTGGCCCAATGCAAAGCCACCGTTGACCAATATGAAAAACCCATTTTGGGCTGCATCGTTATCGACGGCTGAAAGGAGCTGAAACCATGGCAGACCTGAGTATTATCATTCCCATCTACAACACCGGCATCCGCGATCTGCGGCGGTGCTTCACCTCCATTGTACCTCCGGAGGACGGGGACTGGGAGGTGCTTCTGATCGACGATGGCTCCGATGCCCGGGTCGGTCAGTTCTGCGAATCCTTCACGGAGACCCACCCCACATTCCGCTACTATCACAAGGAAAACGGCGGCGCAAGCTCCGCCCGCAACCTGGGCATTGCCAATGCCACAGGCAGATACATCACCTTTTTGGACTCCGATGATATGCTGCTCTCCCGGGCCATTCCCACTTCCCTTTTAAAAGAAGGCCACGATCTGATTCTGTTTGATATGCAGCTACGGAAGGGCCGTGAGCAGGTGCTTTGGAAGGCTTTGGAGCTGCCGGAGGGTCCGGTGACCCGGCAGGATGTGCTCCGCCGGTATCTGACCAGCTCCAACATCAACGGCCCGGTGGCAAAGCTTTTCCGTACCAGACTGCTGCGGGATACGCAGCTGCAATTTGACGAAAGCTTTATCACCGGAGAGGACTGGGTTTTCGGCAGCAACTTCACCGCCCAGGCCCAGGACATCTACTACTGTGATACGCCGGTGTACTTATACTACCGGGACAGCACCAATTCCACCTCCCGGCTGCAAAACGCCCCGGATACTATGGTGGATAATCTGGTCCAGCTTTACCAAAAAAAGCTGCGGCTGATCCAGGCAGAATTTGCCGACGGTGAGGATGCCGCCGCTTTGCGGTCTGTTGCCGCCATTTGGGCAACGGAAACTCTGTTTAACTGCACCGCAGACCTTTACTTATTCAAGCTGCGCACCCCGGACCGCAGGACCAAGATCCGCCAAGCCTGCGCCCATGCCAAAAAGCTGCTGATCCGCCCGGGCAAAAAAACCAAGCTCAAGTCCTGGGTGGTTTTGCATCTGCCTTTGGCCATTTACCCCCTCGCGCTGCTGCGCAGACTGTATTTGAAAATGAAATAGTTTTCAGAAAGGAGGAAATATGCTGATTTATCTTGCGGGCTTTGCCCTGTCCACGGCGCTCATTGCCCTTGGGGAAAAGAAGAAAACCAAGCATTTTGTCCTCCTTTCCGTTTTTGCCCTTTTGATCCCCTGCCTGATTGCCGCACTGCGGGCTCCCTATGTGGGCACGGACACCACCGTATACCTAAAGCCCTTGTCCCATTCCGCCATCACCGCCGATAATTTATGGGAATTTTTCAAGACCTACTGGTGGTATTCCTACAAAAATGTGTATGTGGAAGGCTATGAGATCGGCTTTTCCCTGCTTGTTTACCTGGCAGGCAAATCCACCGCCTCCATGGTGGCAGTGCAGTTTGCGGTGGCTGCGGCGATCATCGTGCCCATTTACATCACCCTGGCCCGGTATCGCAAGCAGATCCCCATTTGGCTGGGCATGCTGATGTTCTATCTGTTTTTCTTCAATTCCACTTTGAACATGATGCGCCAGTGGATGGCCATGAGCTTTTTGCTGCTGGCTTTCCAGTTCATGCTGGAAAAGAAATGGGGCGGCACAGTTGCCATGAGCATAATCGCAACCCTGTTTCACATGAGCTCCGTTTTGGGCTTTGCGGTGTTTGCGGTTTACTGGCTGCTATATCTGGTACGCAGCAAGCAAGTGGCCCTGGGGCGTTTTGTGATTTCCGGCAAGCTGTTTACGGCCTTTTTGCTGTTTGCAGTTTCCTTCCTGGTGCTGATGAATCTGGACCTGGTACTGAAAGTCATGGAGCTTGTGGGCTTCACCCGCTTCTCCAACTATCTGCAGGGTAATGCCATGCGCATCCTGCCTATGCAGTTTGTGGTGCGGCTGCCGCTGATTGCCCTGTTTGCCATCCATTGGAAGCATTTCAGCCGCACGACTCCCCTGGCAGCCTTCTTTATATCCATGCTGCTGTTGGATACGGCAGCTGCCCAGCTGATCAGCGTGGATGTGTATTCCTTCCGAATCGGCTATTACTTTACGGTGTATTTAATTCTGGGCGTTCCCATGCTGATCAAAAGCATCCCCTGCCCCACCAAACGCAGAATTTCCGTCCTGGTGCTCATTGGTTATCTGCTGTTTTATTGGTATTATAACTATGTGATGCAAATGCGCCACGAAACCGTCCCCTATGAATTTATAAATCTGATTCCATAAAAACGGAGCATGCGATTATGGGCTTATTCAGCAAACGCAACACCCCCAACTACAACACCGTTCCCGCCACAGATGGGCCGGTGATCGATGTGTTTTCTCTGAACGGCGAGGGCTACAACACCGTCAATGCCAGCAATGGATATCTGCTGCTTTCCGGCATCCGTTACTGGAACATGCAGGTCAATGCCTACGGCTGCAATACCGATGTCAATGTTGCCAGATGCAATGCCTCCCGGTTTTTCTCCCGCCTTTGGGACAACGGATACTACACCGAGGAGCCGGGCGTTGGTTGGTACATCGCCTTATACACAGTGTTCCATGATTCCTCCTGGTCAGACCTTTCCAGGCAGGCCATGGGGGTGTGGTGCGAGCATGTGCTCAGTCTGAACGGCGTGGACCTGCACGAGCTTTGGTACACCGCCATGATGTACATCACCTTTTGCGGCGGCAGTATTGACCAGGTGGTCTCTTGGCTCCACCGCAACCTGGAAAAAGTCATCACCCAACCGGTCCGTAAAGCGGGCATCTCCAATGTCCTGACATTACTGAAGCACTACAAGCTCCTGCAGGCCATAGTCAAAGAAGACCCCTTCCAACGGCCGGAAATCGGCGGCGACCTGCGGGATTACTGGGCATATATCGCCAACAAATACATGCTGCAGGAGGCCCTGCTGGAATACGCACTGGCCGATGCCCTTATGGGGCACGACCCCTATTACCTGAACATCAATACCGTTGCCCAAACTGGATCCATCAATAATCATACCAAATACGAATACGCCGTATCCAACTACGGCAGCATTCTGAACAAAGCCGCCCAAAACGGCAATTTGCTGGCTATGAGCGTTTGCAGCCTTGCCACCTGGGTCTATGACACCCCCGGCAACAAGCTTCGATACAAATCCTATGCCGCAGAGATCCGCCGGCTGGATGGCTATGTTCTACAAAACCGGAAAACTGTGTTTCCCCAACAGTACGGCCAGATCAATACCCGCATCCAAAACATCCTCCGCACCGCAAAAATCCTCCAGGAGGCAGAGACCCAATACGCCACTGGCCTGTATCATTATAGCATCCAGCAGCCCCAGGAGGCCGCCCAATGCATGCAACAGGCCGCAGCGCATAAAGATGCCCTTGCGGACATCTGGTGGCCCGAGGGCAAGCTGGATCCGGTGGCCCGGGCTGAATTGTGGCTCCGCCGCCACCAGGGCGAAAACTATGCCATCAGCGACGAAAACACCAAGGATTTGAACGAAATAGAAACCCGCTCCGACAAATCCTTCAGCAAGCCCGGTGAGCTCCGTTTCCGCCGGTTCGGCGAATACCTCCGGGATGGCTATATGGGCATGCAGCCCCAGCCGGAGCTTTGGAAAAACCTGCGCAAAAAGGCCCTGCATCAAGGCAAAGCCCTGGGCATGGTACTGTATGCCTCTGATGAAGACGCGGATCTCGCCCATGACTTTTTCCAAACCATTATCAACAACAGCGCCGGAAAATGGAATCAAACGGAGGTTTCCTTCGGCTGGATGGGTCTTGCCTGGCAGCGTCATTTGCAGGAAGATTACAGCACCGTGGAAGAAGCACTGCAATTTTTAACACTGAATCCCAAAGCCCGGCAGCTGTTTCCCAACATCGACAATATGGTAATCGGCGCACGGATGAAAAATCCCATTATTCTGGAAACCTTTGCCGACGCCTTTACCTTCAACCGGGAGGTCCACACCAACCACCCGGTATTAAAAGGTTTGGGCAAAATATTCGGCGGCCATCTGAGCCGGATCTATGAGGACGATTTCCAGGCAAGCACCGATGAAAACGCCCGCCAGGAGGCCATCGGCCGCTGGGCGGAAAATGAGCTGCTGTACATGGGCGTTTCTCCCAAGCTGGTAAACCTCGTGAAGCAGGGCATGGATTTAGGCAGCGTCAAGGTGTATTCCCTGCTGAAAAACGAAGAATTGCTCCAACAGCTGCGGTTGGAGCTGGGCCTCTACAAACTCCATGAATATGTTCAAAAGGGCATCCGGGCAGGTGCCCAATTAACGAAGCAGGATACTTTCCTGTGGGATGAGATCCAACGGTTCGAGCAGGAACTGCGGGAAGCAGAAGCGCGCAAAGAAGAACTCCGCCGCAGAAAATTCGAAGAACTCACCCGCAGCTCTTCCCACAACGATGACGCATTCTCCCTGGTGGATCTGCTGATGGACCATGAGGAGCGCAAAGCCAACGACGGTCTTACCAACGAGGAGCTTTACAACCGCGGCCAGCGCAGCGAATTTGACCACGAACGGGACGAGGAAATCCGGAAATATCTGAAAAACCCGCTGGGCTGGTAATGAACTGTCCATTCAAAAAAATCGGAGGATTCCAAAAAGGAATCCTCCGTTTATTTTATAGTTTTGCCTTCTCAAATATGTACATAGCCACCCGGCGGGAGTTTTTGCCGTCCCGGCTGTAATTGGCAAGGTCACACAACGCATTGCGGGCCTGCCGGTGGGGATCTTCTCCATAAGCCACCTGGCGAATAAACTCCTTGAACTGCTCCAGATCATAAATCACGGAAGCGCCCTTGCCGATCTGCTCCATGTCCACCGCGAAGCCGGGATTCTCCCGGTACTGCTCCATATCCTCCCAAATCAGGCCCACGGGCTTATTGCACAGCATGTAATCATAGTAAATGGAAGAATAATCCGTCAGCAGCGCATCGCAGCCAGCCACAAAAGCATAGGAGCTGGTGTTGCGCTCCCGGAAAAACGCATCGTCAATAAAGCAAAGGTTAGAAAGGTCCAGATCCTTCACATAGGTCATATCCTGGGCAAAATGGGGCTTCAAAACCAGCAGCACATTCATCTCCTGGGCCCAGTTATTCAGCTGCACCGCTGCTTCCGTATTATGAATAATGGGCATGGCATAGCCGGAGCTGATGCCGGCCTTCTCCCGGTGCTGCCGGAAGGTGGGATACCAAACGATCACCTTGCTGCAAGGGGTCTTGAGCATTTGCTTTACATTGCAGGCAGGCTTTTTCGTAAGCACATCATTGCGGGGGTAGCCCAGAGCAAACATTTTCTGCGCATCCACCTTCAACTCCCGTGCCGTCACCTCTACCTGCCAGGGGGAAGCTGCCAGGCAATGCTGAATAGAGGCAGGCATATTGTAATAAGAACTGATGGATTTTATGGGCGCGCCGTGGGTCAGATAAAAAACTGCCTGCCGCTTTTTCAGCCAGGGCTCCAAAAACCGGTTGCAGCAGATCATGCAGTTGGCATTTGCCAAATAATAAGCGTTGCGCAGCCGCTGCTTAAAGCTTTTATCCAGAGGATAAATGTATTTCACATTGGGATAGTGACCGGGAATAGGCTCCTTGTGGCTGCAGGACCACACCATCTGATACCGGTTGCCCAGGCCCAGGCGCATCATTTCTTCAAACACCGCATAGGTGTTGTCCGCAAAATCCGGGGTACTCTCGAAAACAATGGTTCTTCTTCTGCAAAAGATTCGCAAAAACACCGCCAGCACGGCTTTGACCGTTCTTTTAAACCACATACCCATTCACCTCTTTTTGAAAATATACTGCTTGCATAAGCCCAGCAAATAATCGAAATTCTTATTGCGGGTAATCACGCTCAAAAGCACATAGATCACCGCGCCGGCTACGCACTGGATCACCAGCACCAACGCCGGATGCAACGGCAAGCCGCTCATAAAATACACCGCCACGCCCATGACGCCCGCAATCAGCAGATTGGGAGCAATATCCCAAAGCTGCGCCCGGTAGCGATAGCCGATCAGTTTACGGTTGGGTGCCGTGTTCACCACTGTGGCAATGCCCGTGTTCACCACCGTTGCCAGCGCCAGGATCACCGGGTCTCTGGCGAAAATCACCGTCAGACCGATCACCAAAAAATACAGGGATTTCTTGATGATCTCCAGCTTCAGAATAATATCGCTTCTGCCAATGGCACGGATGGTCTGTAAATTACCGTTTTGGATGATATTAAACATAAAGGTGATGCAGAATATCTGAATGTAAATAGATGCACCCATCCATTTTTCCGTCAGCAGCACCCGGACAAAATTATCCGACACCGCCAAAAATCCCACCATCACCGGGAAGATCACATAAGAAGCTGTAGAAATAAACTTGCGGGTGTAGGAGAGCACCGCCTTAGGGTCATCCTGCACCTTGCTCATGGCAGGAAACAAAACCGAAGTCATAGCACCGTCCAGAGCGGTATTCAAGGCCATGGGAAAGGAACGGCCCTTGGTATAGTAAGAAAGATCCGCGCCGGAAAACCGCAGCCCGATGATCAAGGGATTTGTTTGATCGTAAACGGTACTGATAATGGAGGCCACAAAGATCTTCCAACCATAGCTGAACAAGTCCTTCAGCCGGTCAAAGGACACTTTAAGCTGCAGGCGGATCCGGGAGGTGACCAAAAGAATCAGCGTATCCACCACGCTGCTGACCATTTTTTGGGCCACCAGCGCCCAGGGGCCATAGCCCGCATAGGCCATGCCGATGCCCACCACTGCCGACAGGCAGGTACCGCAAAGGGTGGAGAAAAAGAATTTTTTAAATTGCAGCTGATTGGAAACAAAGGCATATAAAACCGCCTTCACCGCATCGATGATCAGCGTCAAGCCCATGACCCGGAACACCGGAATCAACAACGGCTGCCCATAAACCGAGGAGATCCAGGGCGCAAGGAAAAACCACGCCACATACAGCACCGCGGCAATCAACGCGCTGACGATCAGCACGCTGGAATAATCCTTTCCGTCCGCATCCTTTTTTTGGATCAGCGCCATGTTGAAGCCGCCTACCACAAACACATTGCAAAAGGCAAAAAACACAGTGACGATGCCAACGATGCTATAATCCTCCGGGGTCAGCAGCCGGGCCAAAAGAATAGACACCAGCAAGGTAACTGCCTGGGCGCCCACACGCTCTGCCAGCTTCCAGATCATGCCCGTAAACACGCTTTTTTTCAGTTGAGAGCTATCCACGCAGTTCACCTCCTAATGGAAAAATTATAGTGCATTTGCCCGAAAATTGCAAGTAGCAATGAAAACGGCAAGGGATGATCGAGAAATTATGCGTTATAAAGAAGGTGTTAAGAATATACTCTACATACTCTACGGCATACTCCTGCCGTACTTCAAATACAGCTCTCTGGTAAAGTGACATGTAAGCATTGATATCTTCCAATAAAGCAGACAGCTTTCCAAATATGTTGTTCCGGCTCTTGATGCAGCTTTTCTTCCAGACCCAGGTGTATTTGTTGGCATTAGCCTCAATCTTGGTGCCGTCAATATAGGCGTGATTCAAATCCACATTTAACTGGCTGAATATATAGCAGTTGATATCATCGAAGATTTCTTCTAAACTGAAAACTAACTCATATTTGATGAAGACTTTAATTTTTGTGTGACTGGGAGCTTCCGCTTCATCCAGCAGCCACAGAAAACGGATATCTGTTTCACATAGCTTTTGAATGAGACGCACGGAGCAATAGCCAAACTCCATAAAGGCATACAGTACGATCTTTAACAGCTTCTCACGGTCATATCTGGGGCAACCTGTTTCGTGTCCTTTCTTCTCCA
>JAZNSR010000050.1:0-22176 GCA_045591335.1 Faecousia sp. | reverse complement strand
AATTTTCTTTCGCTTGCACGAGGTGCCCTACTGCTATTGAAATAGCGGTAGGGCTTCTCTTTTCTCGATTTCCTTAACTCGATGCTTTCCTATCTTTCGATTTTAATAGTTGTTCCTCGCTACGCTCGGATAATTTATTCTAGGCATAGCTAAAGCTTTTTGGAACCACCAGCACAGCTGGTGGTATTCTTTAACCAATAAAAAGCCACACAGCACATAGCTGTGTGGCTCTTAGGGTCAAAATATTCTATTGATTATTCTGCAGGCTTCCAGCTTGCAATGTTGTTATTTTCGCCCAACCAGGCGGCCATTACATCGCTGTACTGTTCATACAATCCATAAACTGCAGCCTTCTGTGCGGCAGTCAGATCTGCAAGATCATTCACGGCCAAAATGGCATCCCGCATAGTGGTCTTGCTGACCTGGGTGGTCACAGTCTCCCCGCCAAATTTCACAAAGGCAGATGCCGTGATCTCCATGTCGCCGCCGCCCACGGCCATAATATTCTGCAGCCGCAAGGTGAATTCCCCATTTTTAAGTGCACCATCCTTAATGACGGTCTTCTGCACGGCAACGCCCATGTTAAAGCCATAACCGGTGACCTTGCTCTGCACCACCGCATCGCCATACAGCTTCGCCTTATAGCCCAAAGCATCATTGGCGGGCTTCAGGGAAATATGGGTGATCTTCACCGCATAGCAGTGTGCGGAATACAGGCCGTTTTCATCCGCAACCACCAGGTAATTCTTGCCGTTGGCAGTCACAGAGGATGCCACATCGCCGGTAACCCGGGCAGTGCCGCCTGCGGTCTCATAATCATCGGTGGCAGAATCCATCAGATTCAGAATATATCCCTCACCAACCTGCACATTGGTCAAAGTATGACCTGCCAGATCAATGGTAACATTGCTGTTGACCGTAATGGCTTCATCGGTATCCGCCAAAACCGTCACCACTTCGCCATTGGCCTTGGCAACCGCCTCGGTAACAGTGGTATAGAACAGCTCGCCCACCTGGGCTGCATAGTCCTTTTTAGGGGCGGGCAGGTTAAATGTGAACTGGTTGATGGCGTTCATATACTTGCCCCTACCGGTGCTATAATAAGTAAACTCTACGGTCTGACCGCCGTTGCTGAAGTTCATCATGGCAACCAGGCCCAAGCCCTCCAAATCCATATCCAGGCTCTGACCGTCAATCAGGAATTCCTTGACCTCATTGCCGTTATCGCCGATCCGGGTGTTGGTAACTACATTGTCCACACCGATATGGCCGGACAGCACCATGACGATATTCTCATACTTGCTTATCAGCTTATCCCACACTCCGTCACCATCGTTGGCCGGGTCTGTGTCGCTGTGTACAAAATTGTATTTGGTGGGAGAACCGCTGATTGTACCATCCAGATGTTCACCCTCCGCACCCAAATAACCGTGCGTGAATACAATGGTTTGATGATCCGGATGGGCTGCGATCACATCACCCGCCCAAGCCAGGACGGAATCCCGGGGACCAAATTCCAAAGCTACCAGCAGATACTTGTTGCCGTTTACCTCAAGGGTCTGCCAGGTATTGGAAGAATCGTCTGCAAGGCCCATAGCCTCAGAATAAGAACCGCCATAGGTCTCCATTTCCCGGAACATGCTCAGGGGGAAATAGGTGTTCATATTGGCAGAATCACGGGACGAACTCTGATTGCCACCGCCGCCTTCGTAATCATGGTTACCGGGAACGAACATGAAGGGGGCTTTGCCAGCAATGATATCATAGGCTGCCTTTGCCCGTGTCCAGTCAGAAATGCTGTTGGTCTCGGTCATATCGCCCAGATTCAAAATCATCTGCACATTTTCCGGCTCGATCTGGTCGGCGATCCACTCATACATATTGGTCAGCGTTTCCGGATAATAATAGGTCATGACCTGCTGATCCGGGATAATCACAAAAGCGTAATCCGAGGGCTGCTTTTCGACGGTATCAAACCACTCAAAATAGATCATAACGGGATCTGCGCCGTCCACGCTCACATAAGCGTAATCTCCGCCGGAGGCCAGCCAAATGCCGCCCAGGCGCACCTTCCCCAACGCACCGCCAAAGGCATCAGGCGCAATGGTCAGATCGTCCACATGATCGGTATTTACAGTCAAGCGCACATAGCCCTTAAAACCAGCGGGCAGCTCCAGCTGGCCGTTTTCGCCCACGGTACCCGCTACCCAGCTCTCTTGGTTCTTACCTACATACTTATAAGATACCGCTTCCGGACCCTGCACACGGATACTTTGAGAACCGCTGGGCAGCTCAATAAAGAACAAAATATCCTGATCCTCAGCAATGTCCG
Source organism: Faecousia sp. (assembly GCA_045591335.1). Taxonomy (GTDB): domain Bacteria; phylum Bacillota; class Clostridia; order Oscillospirales; family Oscillospiraceae; genus Faecousia. The sequence continues at coordinate 19,844 of JAZNSR010000050.1, read as the reverse complement.
TATTCATCTGAATGGTAGCCGCACCGCTGCCGCCGTTGGCATAGCCGTTGACAGCATTGCTGTTGATCTGAAGCGCGCTGGCATCACAGATATCCACAATGCTGGCATCCAGCAGTGTGCTGGCGCCGCCGCTGGGAATAACCTTGGCAGTCCAAAGATGCTCTTCATATTCCAAGCTGGCAGAATTGGCCTTGGGCACAAAAGGCTCGGGGACATAGGAAGTCATAGCCTTGACTTCGCCGCCGTTCACCTTGGCATCGATAAAGTCAGCCTTGTTGACGATCCAAAGGCCGCCCACCTTGGCCTGACCCAGGTCTGCGCCGTACTTATCAAAGAAGATGGTCATGCTTGTGAACTTAGCAGTGGAGTTTTTCCAGGCTTCATTGCCTTCGTGATTCTGCCACCAGAAGTTCTGGGAGGTCGTAACATTAAAACGCACATAGCCCTTGAAGCCGGCGGGCACATTGAACTGGAAGTTGGCATCTGCTGTGCCGCCATCGATCCATTCAGAGCCATCCGCGCTCAAATAGGAATATTCCACCCCCGTAGGACTGTAAACAGAAAGCTTATCGCTGCCGGTGTAGAAAACAAAGGAATCCACACGGAAGGAAGACGATGCTTTGGGCAGCTCCACATAGATCATGGGCTCCTGCTTTGCCATGTTCACATCGGGCTCATTGGTTTTCAGCAAAATATGGGCATAGGTTGCCGTAGAAACAAAGTAGCCCTCCTGCTGCGCACTGTCAAAAATAAGGGACTTCTGACCGTCGCCCAAGGGGTTGATGCAATCGCCCACAGTGGTGGTGACCACGGGAGTCGCACCCCAGGCGGGTTTGCTCCAGGTGGTCGTAACCGCAGCCTCGCCTGCAGCAGCGGACTCGTTCAGAGTCGTAGCCGCCTGGATCCAGGTGGGCTCAGCAGGATCGGTCATGCAAATGGTGCTGCCGCCAATGCTGATATAACGGCTTTCCTCTCTGGAAACCACCCAACCGCTGGCAAGCTTCACAGCCCCATCGTCGCCGCCGAAACGGTCCACACGGAATTGCACTGCATAAATAGAAAGACTGGTGGGCACGCTGTCATAATTGTTCACGGTATTCATTCTCAAACGAATAAAGCCCTTAAAGCCCTGAGGCAGCGCCATGGTCTTATTGCCATCCGTAGAAATAACGCCATTCATCCATTCAGTGGAATCATTGGACAAGTACTGATACTGCATACCCACCACACTGGGCCAGTAATACTGATCCGCCGTGGCAGTAATGCCATGAACACGCAGCTCCTTAGAGGCTGCGGGCAGCTCAATATAGAACATAAAGTCCTGGGTTGAAATATCAATACCGATCCAAGAGCCTAACAAATTAATGAACGCATCCGTGGTTCCGGCAGGATTTGCGTAACCCTCCGCCACGGGGCTATCCACCACATAGGAATTCTTTTCGCCCAGCTTAGTAATACCATCCGCCAATGTGACAGTCACATTGCCGCTGGGATTCTTTTCCATCGTTACATTATTTGCATGCAGCTGATGCTTGCCGCTCAGCACCGCGCCGGTCCATACGGGCTCGGCATTCTCATCGGGCTGGGGCAAAGGCTCAGCAGAGGTCAGCGGAACCATCTGGCCGCCGTCCACGCTGATTTCATAATACTCGCCCTTGCTGACGATCCACATACCGCCCAGCTTGGCAGGACCGAAGGAGCCGCCAAACTTATCAATACGGAAACCGAAGGACTGCACACTGGTGGTATCCTTAAAGCTATCATAGTTTGCAGCAGTGTTGACCAGCAAACGGATGTAGCCCTTGAAGCCCTGAGGCAGCGCAATATGTCCGTTTTCGTCCAAATTACCCTGCTCCCAGCTTGTACCGTCGGATTCCAGGTACTGATATGCCATACCGGGACGACCGGGATACTTCCAGGCAGACACACATACAGACTGAATACGAATGGAGGTGGATTCCGCAGGCAGCTCAATGTAGAACATAACATCCTGCTTGTCCACATCGATCTTTGCCCAGTTCATATCCACCAGGAAATACGAAGAGGTCTGGCCTACATTATTGGCGACATCCGCAGTCTTTTCGCCAAAGCCTTCCTCCACGGGACTGTCAAGAATGATACTCTCACGGTTAGAAATATTGGTAATGGGCTCGCCCAGCTTCACGGTAGCCTGGGAGGCATTGCCAAACCAATAAGTGCTTTCTTCTTTCATGGTTACTCTTACGGGCGCATCGCAGGCCAAAGAGGTGGCTTGAATCGCATCCGGTACATTGACCTGCGCTCCGGCAGCCGGAACTGCCAGCACCATGCACTGCACGATGCAAAGCGCCAACGCAAGGAACTTTTTCCATTGCGGATTGTTTTTCATAACAATCATCCTTCCTTTCTGTTGCTTTATAAGCTTAGTGGCTTTCCCCTAACCACTTCACTTTACAGTATAATAAGCAAAGTTCCCTTTGTTCTACCACTTTTTTCACACTGGCTGATACTATTCTACTTTCTTATGCAAAAATTACAAAGAATTGTGTTAATAAATAACATTTTTATACGATTGCACAATGAGCGAGCCATATTTTTTCATTATTCTTTGCAGTAACGGTAAAGCGGCTTCCTTTCTCCCCTCTCCAAGATAATAGTATCAGCAATAAAATAATAGTATCATTTCGTAGGATAGTATCATGAGCGCCAAGGGCGTTGCCAACTATGATTGCCCTCTCCGGCAGCCCTATGGGCTGCCACCTCCCCCAATGGGGGAGATCACGCTCTCCCTTTGGGAGAGCTGGCACGGCGAAACGCCGTGACTGAGAGGGCATTGCATCCTCACTCCTCACGCATCACTCATAAAAATTGCCCGCTGTGCTTTCACACAACGGGCAATTTTATTACAATTCTTCATACATCTGAGCCAGTTTTCTGGCACTTTCTGCCAGCTTCCGCACGCCCTCAAAAACATTATCTTCATGATACGCCCGCAAAAACGCATCCGCCTCCAGGGTGAAATATCCTTGATAATCAATCTCCTTCAAAGCCTTCACAATGGCTTCAAAATCCATATCCATGGAAAAGGGGATCTGATGGCTGTCGTGCCAACGGTCATTGTCATGAATATGCAGCGCCTGCAAACGGTGACCCAGCTTATGGATCATATTCACCGCGCCGTCACCTGCGCCCCGCATTTCCGCATGACCCAGGTCCAGGCAGGCCACAAAGGACTCATCATGCATAATGTCCACATGCTTCACAAAATCCTCCGCAGAAGCGCAGGCCGCAAAGGTGGATTCGTCCTTTTCTTTATCCCAGTTCCACATATTTTCCGTGGCGATCTTCACCCCGCAGCTTTTGGCAAAGGGCAGCAGCTCTGCGTACATCTGTGCATTCTGCTCCGCGGTTTGATTATTATGGGGATGAATAATGCATATCTCACCGCCAACCTCCGCAGTGCATTCAATGGCCCGCTTCAAAAATGCCCGCACCCCGGGTACCTCCACAGGAAAGGGTGCATGGGACTGATTGCACACAATGCCGTTATCATCTGCAATAGCCTTCAGCTTTCTGGCAAATTTCAGATAATGCACGCCATTGAGCGCATTGGGGGCATGCAAAGGCTGCCAGGTGTCCCAATCGATCCGGCACATGGAAAACATAGAAAAATCCCAGGCATCAAAGCCAGCCTTGGCGCAAAGCTCCACAGCCTTTTCCATGCCTACGATCCTTGCTGTGGATTCAATTTCCGTTGAAATTTTCATACTGAATGCTCCTTGCGTTTTTTCTTACTATACTGCAATCCCCCGGAGATTGCAAATGAAACTTTTACCGGAGGTTCTTCCGGTATTCCCCCGGACTCTCGTCAAATTCCTTTTTAAAGCTTCTCAAAGAATGCGGCACATAGCCAAACAAAAAACGCGGTCTTACTTTATCTGCTCCAAACCGGAATGCAGTTTAGACCGGGTACAAGCTTAGAGAGTATTTCCCTGTCCACACGCAGAGGTGATCCGTCTGGGTTTTCAAATCCCTGCTGAACGATCCTGGCTTCCGGCAGAGTTTCGCTGCTGATGACCATATCCGGCAGCGCAAACATTGCCGGAGCTGCTTCTATCTGCAGATACACAGTCTGCCCATCATCCACAAGCGCAAAGGGCATTTGTTCCTGCAGGCGGACATAGTGATCTTCTTTATCAAAGGGCTCTGCGCCGCCCAAATAGGCATTGCCATCCACATAGACCGGCTGCGGGATGCGTTCATAATGCTCCACATCTCCCACTCCCAGGCTTTTCACCTGCCGCAAATAATCCTGCAGAGAAACCGGCGCGCCGTTATAGTCCGCTGTGCCATACCGAGCATAAGGCTCCGGATCCGTGGCGCGGGGCGCAAACACATTGCCATACCAACGGTCATCGCCGCCATATACCACTGCCACGCCCAAAAGATCAGTGCTGTGGGGGAAGTGATATGGGGTTGCCCGGTTCAGCACCGGGTAACGCTGCATAAAGCCCCCAAACAGATTATGGATATACGCCCCACCCTGGGCCGCATTGACCAGGGAGAAATCAGAACCAAAAATATTATTATCCACCAAATGAGGACCATGGGTGACCTCAATCATCAGATCCCGGTAATTATGGGCAAACACATTTCCGCTGACCCGGGTCCCCTGGGCCTGCCAATCCAGCCAAATCCCCAGGGAGCAATGATGGATATAGTTATGGTGAATCTGTGTATCCACTGCACTATGGAACTTGATTCCACCAAGTTCATGGCCGTAGAATTCGTGCTTCATGGAAATGTTGTAAATCTCGTTGCCATAAATCTGGCTGAATGCACAGCCCATGTGCCCCACGATGGCATTTTGCCCACAGTCGTGGATCACATTGTTGCGGACAATGTGAGAGCCGATGCGCTCCTTGCACCAGCCTGCATGTCTGCCCCGGAACACCGTTTCCATCTGATTCTGATAGCCCGGTGTTTTGCCGGTTTTGGTGAATTCATTATCTCCGGTGGATATCTCTTTGCCCAGGCTCACCGCACTGCATTTAGCATGGTGAATATGGTTATTCTCAATGATCCAGCCCTTGCTCCAATGGCAGCCCAGCAGTCCCAGCTGCCGGGAGGTGGGCGGTGCCCAAGGGCAAGCTGCCTGGGCCATTTCAAAGCCACGGACGGTAATATAGTCCAATCCGGTCTGATCCGGAAAGAAGCAAGCGCTGCGCACATGAACCTCCACCAGCTCCTCGTTGGGATTTGCCCCCTGGAAATTGGCGTGGATCACCGTTTGGGTCTCCTCTACCCGGGCGTACCAGCAATATACCGTCCACTCCGGCTCCGGGATCTGCTCCGGCCGCCAAAACCAGGTTTCATAGCCGCTGACTTCCCGGCGCTTAGGCGCATACACATCTTCCAGGCAAAAGGCTTCATACAAGGCGTGTCCGTTCAGATACACCTCTCCCAAATGGGCATAAGGATTCATAGGGGCAACCAGCCAGTCGCCGGCCAAAATCGCTGCAAAGGGATTTTCCTCCCCAAAGAAGTCATTGGGGATCTCAGCCTTCCAAACAGTGCCGGCTTCCTGCTTCCACCAATTCACCTGCTCAGAACCCCGGATGCTCACCTGCTCACCGGGAGCAGCCGCATAAGTGATCCGGCAATCGTCGGATATGCCGCCTGCCTGGGGACGCACCCACTCCCGGTAAACACCTGCATGAACCAAAACGGTATCACCGGGGGCGGCAAGATTTGCCGCTTTTTGAATGGATAAAAACGGAGCATTTTCTGTGCCGGAATTGGTATCCGCACCGTTTTTCGCCACATGATAAATCATAATAACCCTCCTGCATCTCCAGGTATGTAACAATCTGATTAAGCAAGTAGGGGCGACCATTGGTCGCCCGTCCAATTATTTCATAAAACAATTGGGATTTTCAAAGAAAATATACCATTACCCAATAAATATGATGTGATTTTGTTTGCAAAACCATCGGGCGACCAATGGTCGCCCCTACGAAAAGATTTCAATAAACTAGAGTTTTTCGCTTTTGTTATAAGGCAGGTGTGCCGCAAATACGACACACCCGCCAAAAACATCAGAAATTGGTTATACGAACATACTCCACAGTGAACTCCACCTGAGTATCAGTGCCGCCGTCATTATAAGCCGCCAAGCCAATATGGGTGGTGTTCAAGCCGTCTACGGTCAAGGTATCCCCTGCCTTGGCAAAGTTGATGCCGTCGGTGGAATAATAGCCGGTGTAGCAATTGCCGTTTTTCACGATCCGCAGCCACACAGGACCTGCGCCGGCATCCAAACCGCCGCCATGGCTGGCACCGGGGTTGCCGCTGGCTTCTGCCAAAATCTGCCAGCCCAGGCCGCCATCCTTGCCGTATTTCATCTTCACATAGTTCTCCTGGTCAGTCACCGCCAGCAAGGCAAACTGCTGCCAGTTTTCACCGGGAATCTGATCGGCAGAAACCTTGATCTCAACGGTATAGCCATCCTCCGCAGGTAGCATAAAGATGTTCTTGCAATCGGAGCTGCCGCCGTACAGGCCATTGCGCTGACTCTTGATCTTCAGGCCCTCGCCCTCAACAAAGCTCCAGTTGTTGGCATCCTCACGGTCGATGCTCCAGTTTGCCAAAGCCTCTTCCTGGGTCATGGCGGTGAAATCATAGGTGTTCAGCGCCTTCACATCCACATACTCCACGGTGAATTCCACCTGCTCATCGGTGCCGCCGTCATTGAAGGCAGCCAGGCCAATATACGCAGGATCAAAGCCCTGGAGTGTGATGGTTTCGCCCAGCTTGTTGAAGGTCACGCCATCGGTGGACCAATAGCCGGTGTAGGTGTAGCCCACCTTCTTGATCTGCAGCCACACCGGACCCACGCCCGCATCCAAGCCTGCGCCATAGCTGACGCCGGGGGCAGCATTCTGCTCTGCCAGCAGCTGCAGACCGTAGCCGCCATCATAGCCGTACTTCATCTTGATATAATTATCCTGATCGTCGCAGACCAGCAGCGCAAACTGCTGCCAGTTGGTCAGCGTTGCGGTATCCAGAGTGATCTTGGTCTGTGCCACAAAATCACCGCTGGCAGGGGTCAAAAATACATTCTTAACGGAATTACCGCCTGCATACAAGCCGTCTCTCTGGCTCTTGATCTTCAGACCCTCGCCCTGAACATAGCTCCAATTGGCGGAATCCTCATTCTGAACAGTCCAGTCAGCCAAGGCATCCTCGGTGACTGCAAAGTCATAAGTATAACGGCTTACGGGCACTACTTCCTTTTCACCTGCACTCAGCTCCATGGTGTGCCAGTACAGGATATCCTCCTCGCCGGTGTAGCCGGGGGCGGAGAACACGAAGAACAGACCCCACTTGCCATCCAGCTCATCGATCTGTGCCAGGGGAATCTGCAAGGTGGTGGGCACCTGGGCCATGTCGGCAGTGATGGTGAATGTACCAACCTTGTAGCTGCCCTCGCCCACCGCAATGATATTGCCGCCGGCATCCCGGGTCACGGTGCTCTGGAACTGGTTCTTCACCGCAGTGTCAGGACGCAGGTACACATCCACAGTTACAGCCTTGCCCAGAGGTGTGACGCCAATGGACAGATAGGTCTTCTTGCCTGCTTCCACATTCTGATCCAGGTCAAAGTACTTCACGCCTGCAATGGTGTCGGTGGTGTTGATCTTGATGTAATCAATGGCATCCTTCTCGTACTGGGGTACGATCACGGGGCCGTTGGCACGGCTGGTGAAGGCATCGGTCAGATAGCTGACGATGCTGGCAGGATACAGCTTATAGGGGTCCATGCCATCCAGGTGCACGCCCTGAGAGGTGACCTCTGCCATAGAGATATACAGACCGCCGCCCTCAGAAACGGGTTTTTCGTCCCAGGTCACGGTGATGGGATCTACCATGCTCTGACGGCTATAGGCATTGCTGGAACGGTGGTAGAAGATATACCACTGCCCGTTTACCTCACAGACGCTGCCGTGGGTGTTATCGCTGGGGAAGCTGCGGTAGACCTTGCCGTTGGAATCGGTGATGGTCTCGCCGTTGGCATCCACAACAATGCCGCCCCATGTCCAGGGGCCTGCGGGACTGTCGGAATAGCCATAGGCCAGCTGAGAGGTGGTGCAGCCGGTGGCTTCATCGTAATTGCCCCGGCGGGAGAACAGCAGCATATACTTGTTGCCGATCTTGCGGATGGAGGGCGCTTCAAAGAAGCCCCACTTGTCCACATTTTCATCCTGGACAATATTATAAAGCGTAGGATCGTAGTCTGCACTGTCAATATCGCTGCGGGTGGGCAGGTTCAGATGGATCTCGGTGCCCTCCTTCAGGGTGGACATATCCTCGGGATTCAATTCTGCCCAGCAGCAATCCTCATTGTTTTCAAAGCCCCAGTAGCCATACACACGGCCATCATCGTCACGGAGCACTGCCACATCGAAGCCCAAAATGCCGGTTGTCACGGTGGTGCTGTCGGTTGCCCAGTTGCAGGCCACAAACGGACCATCGGGGCGGCTGGCCTTGGTGACCATGCCCCGGCGGCCTTCGCTCTGATTGTTGGGGTAATAGTAATAGGTCTTGGTGCCGTCCTCGTTGACAACCTCCACAATGTCCGGTGCGTAGATGGTGTCCTGAGTGCCCTGGACGGTGGATTTGAAGATCTCGCCGTGATAGGTCCACTTGGTCAGATCCTCCACGGGGGCAGACCAAACCACGGATTCATAACCGCAGTAATGCTCATGGCCCAGCAGAATCTTGGTATCGTGAGAGCCGTAGACATACACCCGGTACTGGCCGGGGTTATCGGGGTCCTCAAACACATAGGGCTCCCCATCGGGAATATGCTCCCAAATGGGCAAATAGGGGTTGCCGTCATTTTCGTAAACATACAGCTCTTCCGGCGTGACGGACACACCGCAGCAAGCACGGTAGCCATTTTCCACATTGGCGGTGATCAAGGCATAGCCTTCGCCAACGGCAGTCACCAGGCCGTTTTCGTCCACGGTTACCACATTTTCATCGGAGCTGGTGTAATACACCTTGCCGGCTGCGCCGGTGCTTTCCTCACGGGCAATGGCCTGGGCGCTCAGCTGGGCAGTCTTGCCAGGATTCAGACGCAGCTCGGTGTTGTTCAGCTGCACATCATACAGCCGCTGGGGCCATGCGGGGGTGTTTACATCCAGGATATCCAGGTAAGCAAAGGCAAAACCGATTTCTGCAGCATCAGACCAGCGGCCATTATAGGCGGTGAAGCCCAGCTTGGCGCTGTCCAAATCGATCTCGCACTGGCCCATGAGCTGATAGTCATGATTGATATCCGTTACATAGTAGAAAGTGTAGAGATTACCCTGCTTACGGATGCGCAGCCAGATGGTGTCAGTAGTCAGGGTGGAGGACACATCCTTTGCGATCACGCCATCCTTTTCATAGACCATCTGCACCTTGGTGGCGCCGTCGCCGTAGCAGTAAACCAGCTTGGCGTAGTTGTCGTTATCCTGGTAGATCACCAGGCCGCCCTGCTGATAGTTGCCGTCCAGGGGTTGGGAAACCGTCAACTTGGTCTCTGCCACCCAGTCACCATCGCCCTTTTGCAGGAAAATGTTATGGGTCAGGTTGTCTCCAGCAAAAAGTTCGCCCCTTTGGCTGGTGAGCACCAGACCGTTTTCGTTGAGCGCCCATGCAGGCTCATCTGCATCCACGATCTCATAGATCTCCAGGAACTGCTCCTGGGTCATGGTGGTAAAGTCACTGCTTTCCGGCAGATAAAGCTCCGGATAAATGTTATACAGATCCCAACCGGAGACCGTATCAAAATACTGATCGCACAGAACCTTCACGGCCGCCTTCTGCGCAGCGTCATAGCTGCTCCAGTCTCCGTTGACCTTCTGCAAAGTATCCTTCATGGTAATGGTATAGGCTTCGCTGGAAACGGTTTGCCCCTCCACCACTGCAAATGCCGTTGCAATGATTGGCAGTTGACCGCCGTTGCAAGCCAAAATATTCTTCAGCCGCAGGGTAAATTCCTGCTTGGCAGCAGCGGACTTGGTCACCGTATTGCCGCCCTCAATGCCGATGGTAAAGCCAATGGCAGAGGCATGGCTCAGCACCACTTCATCGCCAAATAGCTTTGCCTTATATCCCAGGGCGTCATCCGCAGGCTTCATGCTTACATGGGTGATGGCCATATCATAGCAATGCGCGGAATAAGCGCCATTGTCCTTGACTGCCAAATACTGCTTGCCGTCCACCCGGGCGAAAGTATTCACAACGCCGGAAATGTTGGCAGTGCCGTATACGCCCTTAAAGTCATCGGTAGCTGTGTCGATCAAGGTCAGGGTCGTTCCCTCCGCAACCGTAACATTGGAAAGGGTGTTGCCTGCCAGGTCAAGAATACCGCCGGAAACGGTGATGACTTCATCACTGTTTTTCAGCAGCTTCACCAGGCTGCCATTGGCAGCCTCCACCGCCGCCTGCACAGTGGCAAAGCGCTGTCCCGCCGCGGAGGCTACCGCATCCTCAGCAGAAACAACAGGGGTATTAACAGCAAAGTTATCATAACGGGCATTGTTGAAATGGCTTCGGATACCCACCTGTCCCAGGCTATAATCTATTCCCGCGAGTCCGGTATAGGTAGTTGTCACAAAACGGGAGGGATCACTGACCAGGCTGACGGTGATGGTCAGCACATTAGCGTTAATGTCCACCCGGAGGGTGATGGGTTCTTTCTTTCCACCGGAGAACAGGTTGTTGCCGTTGCCGGTTTCAGAAATAAACCGCTCACCCACAAAGCCCTTCCACGCCTGATCGAACACGCCTTCCACAATATCAATGCGGTTGGGCGCATCCTCCCAGTATGCTTCTCCGTCCAGCGGGAAATTGGACTCAATGCCCACATACAAAGCAGTGATCTTATCCTGCCCGTCTGCGGGATTGGAGGCATTCAGATACAGGCCGCCGTAAATGGGCCCGTCGTTGCCAAGGGGGTGAATTTCCACGCTGACAGAATTCACGACACCGCCAGGGGTGTAGACAGCCTTGAATTCGCCAGCCTCTCCGGAGGGAGTCAGCTTGCCATCCACCACCTGGAAGCCACCGTTTTCGGTGGTGCTATACAGATCGAAGCCGTCCGCGTTGGAAGCGAAATCCTTCACAAAAGACGGTGCGCTCTGTGCGGATGCACCCAATACCATCATTGGGAGCATACTGATCACCATGCAGGCAAACAACAGCATGGCAACCGGTTTTTTCATAGTTTTCATCATTTCATATCAACTCCTGTTAATAGGGTGTAATTTCACTATAACATATATAATTTGACATATCTAGCAAAATACCATATAATAAATGGACAATATTTGACTTTTGGGGGCAATATGTTTTACGAATACTATCATTTTGGCTCGTCGGATTACATGAATGTATTAGGCGGCACGGATCTGAGCTATCCGCCCCATCTGCACCGATGCTTTGAGATCATCATTATTCTTTCCGGCCAGATGGAGGTAACCGTAGACGGAAAAAGCTTTACCTTAAACAAACACGAGGCTGTGCTCATTTTCCCCAATCAGATCCATTCCCTGAGCTCCGCCCACAGTCAGCACATTCTCAGCATTTTCTCTCCGCAGCTTGTGCAGGCCTATTTCTCAAAGGTTGCCGATAAAATGCCGGAAAGCAACAAATTCACCCCGGATCCATATTTGACCGAAGCACTGATCGGCATGCAAAAAGGCGCATCCATTGCCATGAAAAAGGGCTTATTATATTTGCTTTGTGGGCAATTTGACAGCAATGCCGCTTATTACAAAAAGCAAAATGACAAGCACACCCTGCTGTTTAAAATCTTTTCCTTTGTGGAAAATAATTTCGCGGGCGACTGCTCTTTGGCAAATCTTTCCAATGAGGTTGGGTATAATTACGCTTACCTTTCCCGCTATTTCAAAAAAACGGTGGGTCAACCCTACAACACCTTTGTCACCCACTATCGGCTAAGCCATGCCTGTTATCTTTTGGAAAGCACCGATCAGCCCATCATTCAATGCGCCTTGGACAGCGGCTTTACTTCTATCAGAAGCTTTAACCGCAGCTTTAAAGAAAAAATTCAAACCTCGCCCACCCAGTATCGAATCAATATTCATTTGTAATCCACATGCAGCCAAAAAAGCCCTGCCGCATCCGGCGCACGGAACACATTTTCCCTATCACGGAAAGGGCAATCCAAAAACAGCTTGCAATCGTCTGTGATTATCTGGACTATACCGACATAAGCACTCACAGCTTTCGCAAGTGGTACGCAACGGAGATTTACAAGAATAAAATAACAGACCGCATCCTTTCACGAAATTCTGTGAAAAAGGATGCGGTCTGACTTCGTGCGTAAAAACAAGAAAAAACCCCGAAACTCAAGGAGTTACAGGGTTTTGGAGCTGCTAGCCAGATTTGAACTGGCGACCTCATCCTTACCAAGGATGCGCTCTACCGGCTGAGCTATAGCAGCATTTGCTCACAGCTTTGCCATTATATAATGCAAACTGTCAGTTGTCAAGTATTATTTTCACATTTGCTGCAATTTTTTCGGAAATGGACGAAACCGCAATGTCACAAAGCGAAACCTGTTATTCTAAGTGCGCGTAGGGGGGAGCGATGATAGCGCCGCCAGTGGCGGAAAAAACGACCTGAGCGAGTGGCAGCGGCCGCTTATGCCCTGCGCTGCCAGTGGCAGATACAGCAGGGCATAAGCGTGTGCAGTGGTCGGCAGATGGGGAAGCCGTTGGCGGCGACGAAGATGCCGGGTACCACAAACGGACGGTGAGCGACGCAGGCGTTCGCATCAAAAAGAGCACCAGGCACCGCAACAGGAGAGCGAAATTCTGCCGCCAAAGGCGGCCACCTTATTATCATCATCATTTCAAGCTTGCTTGAACATCATGTTACTAATGACACAAAACGATGTTGCCTTACGGCAAACAGTGTTGTGCTACGCACAAACAGTGTGATGCTTCGTATCAATGATGTTACGCTTTGCGCAAACAAAAAGCCGTGACATTCACGGCTTTTTAATCTTCTATATATTGCATAACATCTTCAACATTGCATTTTAAAATCTTACAAAACATTTCAATAGTATGTGTGCTAACGCTTTCATTTCGCTTAAGTCTTGTAATTTGTGCCGGACTTATATTATGTTTTTTTATAAGTGTATACTGTGTTACGTCTTTTTCTTTCATAGTTTGCCATAATTTATCATAGGAAATCATATTTTACAATCCTCCCTATTGACATAATAACCGAATATGGTGTACAATTATATTAACCGATATCGGTTAATGGCATGTAAGGAGAATAATCTATGAAGAAAGTTGTTAATTTTTTGGATAGTGACAAGGAACTTGTTGATAAAATTAAAGAATATCAAAAAGCTCATGGCTTATCATCATTTGTTGCGGCAGTTAGAAAACTGTGCAAAGATTCATTGGAAATTGAAAAAATTAGGCATTAAAGAGGAATAATAAAATGGCGATATGTAGAAATTGTAAAAAGCAGGTGGACGCAGATGCAAACGTATGTCCTTATTGTCATACACATATGCCTGGAAATGATTTTTTGGCCGGTTGTCAAACTATTATGATAGGTATATTCCTTGTAGGCGGTGCTTTGTTTATATCCATTTATCTAATTATATCTATTTTTACATCTATTTTTTCCTAAATTATTAGCGCTGGTGAACAAGAAATGATTCCGGCAAGTAAATTGCTCTCATAATTAAAATTGAAAGATATAATCGCAGAATTGAATTTTCTCAGATTAAGAACAGAAGCCCAATTACATATGCAATCCACAAAAGGAACACTTTAGAGTTTATTATTTAGGAGGTAAAACTAATGAAAAAAATGATTATGATCCTGTTAGTATTGATTATGGCAATAAGCTTTTGTGCTTGTACCTCTACAGAAACAAACGAAACGGCAAAAGAAACGCTCTCTCCCGAAAGTGTAATATGGGGCACTTGGGAAGGTGAATTGCTTGGTTTTAAAATGGTGTATGATTTTAATGAGGACGGAACTTTTTCATCATACGGACAAAGTAATTCCGCTTATGCTTCAGTTTCTGGCACAAATGGAACCTATGTGTATGATACGAGTGCCAATACACTTACTTTATACAATGACGATGGAACTACAAAAAGCATGCCTATTGAGGTTCTAGGGTCTAGACTGATTATTAAGGCCTCATCTCCCCAATTATCTATGGACATTATTTATACAAAAGTTGATTGATTACAGGTTTACTGTTTTTTGTTATAGGGCAAAAGATAACTGTCAAAACAGACTCGTTGTTTAAAACAAAGCTGGGGAGCCATACGGCTCCCTGTTTTTATATCAATTGCGCATGATTTTGTGTTGCCGGCTCAATTCTCTGTGGCATACCATTTGCGGAAGCTGTGCGTGCTGATGCCCTCATAGCCCAAATGGTCGCAGACCATAGCCAGCTATTTCTGAACGGCTGGTTCTATGATAGGAAGATGCCATCCGGTGTCGGATTCCTCACCATCACTGACCGCTACATGGAGCAGTTCAACACCTTGTTGGTGGAATACTACACCACCGGCGACAGTGAAGCGCTGAAGGATTTTCTTTACGAGAATACGATTCAGGGCATTGTATAAAAACAGATCCAGAGGCCGCCTCCATGGGCAGCTTCTGGATCTTCTGTTTTATTGCATCCATTGATGGACCTGGTGGGCAAGCCAGTCTGCAAGCGCAAAAACGCCCTCACCGGTTTTGGCGCACACAAAAAACACCGCAATATCCGGATTGCGCATTTTTGCATACTGCACCACTTTTTCCGTGTCAAAATCAAAATACGGCAGTACATCTATCTTGTTGACCACCAGCACCTGGCAGGTTTCATACATCAGCGGATATTTCAGCGGCTTATCATGCCCCTCCGGCACGGACAAAATGGTCATATTCTTCACCGCACCGGTGTCAAATTCCGCAGGGCAAACCAAATTGCCCACATTTTCCAGCACCACCAGGTCCACATTCCCGGTATCCAGCTGCGCAAGGCCCTGGCGGGTCATGTCCGCATCCAGGTGGCACATGCCTCCTGTATGGATCTGCACGGAGGGCACACCCGCAGCCTGCATGGTCTGCGCATCCACCGCAGAATCAATATCGGCCTCCATAACCGCCATGCGCAATCTGCCCTTCAGCGCCTTTGCCAACGCCAGCAATAGGGTGGTTTTTCCGGAGCCGGGGGAAGACATCAAATTCAACAGGAAAGTTTTTTCCTGCTTCAGCTGCTGACGCAGCCGGTCCGCATCCCGGTCATTATCCGCAAACACGCTCTGCTTGACCTGGATGATCTTCACTGCGTCCATGGGTCATTCCCCTTCCCGGTCATTCCAAACCTTAATATCCAGGTTGTATTCCTCAGCATAATACTCCCGCAGGCCGCCGGCACGCATAGGCATGGTCTGCTTCAGCTTCAGCACATCAAACTTACAGCGTTTTCTGCACTCGCCGCAGCCGGTGCAAAGCTCCTGGTTGACCACAACCTTGCCGTCTTCGCCAATGGAAACGGCCTCCATGGGGCAAACACCCGCCACCGCGCAAGCACCGCAGCCTACGCATTTGGTGCGGTCCGGCACAGCTGTCCAGCCGGAGGGATGGAAACGCACCCGGTCCTCAGGGGTCAACGCACCGGACAAACGCATGGCAATGCAGCAGCAGGGGCAGCAGAAGCAAACCTCTAGGAATTTATCCATGTGGGCATTGCGCACGCCCCACAAAAGCTGCTCCACCTCGATCCAAACTGCCTGGGCAATAAGCCCCTCTTCCTTGGCCCGGTCAATGCGGGCACATGCTTCTTCATAAGTAAAGGGTCTTGCCAGGCCGTGCTTGCAAACGGTCTTGGCGGGTTCACCCAAAAACAGGCAGCCCAGATCGTGGGGGAAGTCCTTACAGCCGTTGGCCTCTCTGCAAAGGCAGGTGTCCATACCGGCAATGAAGGTCACATTTTTCAGCGACTCCTTCAGCATATCCAGGGGCACTTCCACCTTTTCGCTCTTATCGGTGATATCCACATTCAAGGGCATGATCACCGTGGAAGTATTTTTCTCCATGGCGGGGGCAAGCATAATGGCTTTTTTATACATACGGCCCTTCCAGCCGCCCTCTTTGAACCAAACGGAGTATTTAATAAAGATCCGGTACAGCTTTTGCGCCATACCCCAACGGCTGTTATCCATCCGCAGGATATTCTCTTTTATAAAATCATAAATACCCAGGCCTCTGCGGTGATTTTTCCACTTGGGAAATCCTACCTTTTTCCTGGCAAGCCGTTCTTCATCTAAATAAAGTACATTACCTTGCTCGTCAATATTGCTGGCTTGCAGCTTAATATCCTTTTCAGTTTCTACCTGCATAAGTACTCCCCTTCTAAAATTACTATCTAAGCCAAGGGACTGACTTTAATATCCGATCTCCTTGATCACCAGGCTTTTGCCCGGCACTGCTTCCAACTTCAGCTCCGCGCCCTCAAACAGCTCCAGACCGTCAATGGCAACAGGAAACAGTTTTTCAAAAAACATGGGTACAAAAGAGGATTCCATACCCATTTCCAGGGTTATATGCTTGATTTTTTTAATGTTATTCTGCTTTGCAACCGCCGCCACCGTGTTGACGGCATTACGCAGTACGCCCAATTCATGCATAGAATATTTCTCCTAAAGTAACCCTATCGACACAATACGACATAATATATTTTACCATAAGAAAAAATCCATTGCAATAAAAAATTCACATTTCCCTTTTCCCGCCATCCCAACTGAAGCATAATTGATTGTAAACTAATTATGTCAACTATTTGAAGGAAATCAAAAATCTCATTGCGCAAAACTTCTTTCTTGCTCAAAAACCGGACTTCACCGCCAAGTGAAGTCCGGTTTTTTTGTTTTGTAACATTGCCCAAGGCAACATTCTATTTCCGTTGCCTTGTAATTACACCAGCGCAGCGGTAATAATGGCCATCTTATAGACCTCGTCGGCATTGCAGCCCCGGGACAGGTCGTTAATAGGAGCAGCCAGACCCTGCAGGATGGGGCCGTAAGCCTCATAGCCGCCCAAACGCTGGGCGATCTTGTAACCAATGTTGCCGGCCTCGATGCAGGGGAAGATGAAGGTGTTGGCATGGCCTGCCACCTTGGAGCCGGGGAACTTCAGCTGACCAACCTCGGGAGCCACTGCTGCATCAAACTGCATCTCACCGTCGATATCGAACTCAGGAGCCAACTCCTTGGCGATAGCTGTTGCGTCATGGCTCAGCTTCACAGTGCCGCCCTTGCCGGAGCCGTTGGTGGAGAAGCTCAGCATTGCCACCTTGGGATCAATGCCGAACACCTTGGCAGTGCGGGCAGTTTCCACAGCAACCTCTGCCAGCTTCTGTGCGCCGGAGAGCACCACATTGCCTTCCTTGTCTACAGAATCCTCATAGCTCAGGTTAATAGCACAGTCGCCCATAGCGATCTTCTCGTCGCCGCGGACCATAATGAAGCAGGAAGAAACCAGGTTCACACCCTTCTTGGTCTTAACCAGCTGCAGAGCGGGACGGACGGTATCAGCGGTGGAATATGTAGCGCCACCCAGCAAAGAGTCGGCATAGCCCATCTTCACCAGCATGGTGCCGAAATAATTACCCTTGGCCAGAGCAGCCTTGCACTCCTCAGCGGACATTTTGCCCTTACGCAGCTCCACCATCTTTTCGACCATGGCATCCATGCCTTCGTAGGTCAGAGGATCCAGGATCTCTACGCCGTCAATGTTAAAGCCGCCCTTGGCAGCGTTGGCCTTCACTTCTTCCACATTGCCAACCAGCACGGGGGTCAGAAAACCGCCCTCATGCAAGCGGGCAGCAGCCTCCAGAATACGGGCATCGTGGCCCTCGGTAAATACGATCTTGCGGGGATTGGCCTTCAAGGTCTCGATCATTGCATTGAACATGATGACATTCCTCCAATATACTGGGATTTATCCCATAATTTAACAGAATAATTATACAGCAAAGTTCCCGTATTTTCAACCACTGAATCCATATTTTTTAATGGACCGCAGACAAGGGCCGCAGGACGCTATACGCGTCAAAGCGGGTATCGTGCAGCTCCGTTAAGAACACCAGATAAATAGCCGGATCCTTAACGCCGGATTCCTGGGCCAGTGCTGCAGCCTCTGCGGCGGTGGCGTTTTTCAAATACAACCGGCTTCTGCCCTCAGGCATAGGGAAGCTCGTACCGCCTACGAAGGAAAGCGCAAAGGCATCCGTGGCGCAGGTATCCACCAAGGTCTTGGCGGCTTTGGTAATGACCTCCTTACGATCCTTGGTATACACCACGCTCTTGTTTTCCGGGATAGAGAAATCCTCCAGCACCACCTCATCAAAGCCCAGGCTCTTCAGCTCCGTAATAATGCTGATCAGATAGTTAATGGTGCCTGCTTTATCCGGATTCAGCCAATAGGTACCATTATCCGGCCACAGATAACCGCCTGCAACAGGAATGCCATCGGCAACATTGTTCAAGCCATACTGATAATCCCGCAAAGCCGGCAGCCGGGCAATGGTATACAGGTCGGACATGCGCAAATAATCCAGCAGCTCGTCCATGGCGGCAGTGTCAATATCCGGGTTACGGTGTTCGCTGATATCGGAGCTATAGAAGAAATTGCCCTTGGAGCTTTTCACATCGATCAGCACCGGCGTACCCTTTTCCAGCTCCATCAGCTGGGGCTTAATGGCGGCAATATCCGTTTCCAGATCCTCCTTGGTGATATAATACCCCACCATTTGCGTCAGCTCCCGGCTCACATTCAGCTGATTTTCGCCTTCATTATAATAAATGGTCACAGATTGAGAGGCCGAAGGCTTCATCGCCTCCACGCCCAGAATCGTTTCAGAAGAACGGTCAAAATCGATCTTTACACCCCCGTCGCGGGTATAGACCACAAACCGCCCCAGCCACATAAACCAACAAGCGCCCACCACCGCCGCCACCGCAAGCACGATCAGCGCAGTGATGCCCAAACGCTTGAGCATTCTTCGTGTTCTATAGGGAATTACCATGATTATCTCCTTTTTGCGCGTAAGGCGCGCCAATCCTCTTTGCTGCGGATCTGCTCCACTGCGATTCCCGCCTGCTCCAGGGCCATGCAGACCTCATCCAGGCGTGTATCCAAAATGCCGGAGCACAGCAAAACACTGTCCGGGCTCAAAAAATTCGGCAGCACCGGAGCCAGACCGATGATCACATCTGCAACAATATTCACCAGCACCAAATCATAATGCCCCTGAGAAAGCCGGTCCATCAGCTTTTTATCTGCGGTCACATTGCCGGTGAGCGCCGTAAATTCCGGGGCAGCAAAGCCGTTATAGGCCGCATTTTCCCGGGCGATATTCTCAGCCTTAGGGTCAATATCCACACCGATGGCAGATTCCGCTCCCAGGCGCAAAGCCGTAATGGATAGAATACCGCTGCCGCTGCCCAGGTCCAGGCAGTTTTTGCCCATCAGCTCCAGCTGCTCCATAAATTCCATGACCATTTGGGTGGACGGGTGCGCGCCGGTGCCAAAGGTCAGGCCGGGGTCCAAAATCACCGGCAGGCGGCCCTCCGAATCCATATCTGCCAGCCAATAAGGCAGCACCACCAAGCGCTGCCCCACAGGCTGGGGCGGGTAATTATCCTTGCAGCTTTCCTCCCAGTTGGTCTCTGCCATCAAAGCCGCCTGCATTTCCAGCTGCCCCAAGCCCTGGCTGCGCAGCTGGGCCAATAGCTGCTCCAAGCGGCTCAT
>JAZNSR010000049.1:0-15118 GCA_045591335.1 Faecousia sp. | reverse complement strand
AAACTGGCTCTGATCCTCCAAAACCAGGTCCGCAAAGCCGCCGGCGGTCAGTGCCGTTGCCACATCTTCAATTTTCTCCGGCTCGGTCTGAATGCTGATCTCCAGCCATTGCATAAAAACCCCTCCTTTTTCACTCACTTTTTTATTGTACCGCAAAACACTCAAAAGCACAACCACAAATTTGCCGACCCGAGAGTTCGGCCAGTTAATAAGAATTGTATATTAAATTTCATAGCATCATTATTCTCAAGAAACCATAATGCAACCGAAAGTTGCGAAAAGGTTGGTAGACTTATGCATTAATTTTTGCTATGCTTTTTGTAGGAGGGATGTATTATGACACTCGGCGAACAAATCTCGCAACTTAGAAAGCAGCAAAAACTATCCCAAGAGGAATTGGCTGCAGCCATGCAAGTAAGTCGTCAAGCCGTATCTAAATGGGAAAACGACATTTCTAACCCGGACACTGAAAACCTGCTCCATCTTGCAAAAATCTTTAAGGTGGATGTAAATACACTAATCGACAGCCAAACGAACTATGAAAAAGAAGCCGTCCTCCCCCCTTTGGAACATACGATAAATCAGCGTAAAACCATCCTCCTGCTTAGTATCCTTCTTGTTGTGGCTCTATGCTCCACATTCCTGTTAGGAACACTCTGGGCAATTGAGCAATTCAGAAAGGATGAACTACCGGCAATTTCAGTAAGCGAAAACAGATGGGATTCTGTAAAACTTTATAAATATGTTGCCCTTAAGCAAGTAGAGGTGCCGTTGACCGAGAAAGAGCAGATGACATTAGCAAGTCTGGTCTGGAACTATCGATATACCGAAAAGCGGACAGAGGACACAGAAATTATCTATGGTGGTATTCACGCAGAATTAGTCCTGAAAAAAAAAGATGTAATCTATTCCTGGACATTTAAACCCCAAGGAATATCCTGCACTATAAAGCTCACAGATGGATACACACTTAACTATGTATACGAACCCGATCACCAGGTATTCACATATTTAAACACATTTATGGACAAGGAGTAATATTATGAAAAAAATCATTTGCTTGTTGTTATCATTCATATTGGTTCTTAGCACAGCCAGCATTTCATCCGCAGTTGAATCCAAATTCTGTATTGAAGATGTGGCCGTCAATCTTCTGAATGACGCGCTTAAACAACCTAATGTCTTTAATATCCCTAACATGAACAACAAAAGCATTTATCTATGCAATCCAATCAACCCATACAGACTTAAGGGGGACGAACTACTCCCACTTTATGACGTTGCACTATATTTAGTAAGAACTGATGATGAAATCATTGCAAGTATTACACTATGTTATCAAAATGGCAATCCAATATCCGCAAGTTTAGATACCTATATTGCGGAAGTAATTAACACGAATTGCAGCATATATGATGCCTTTCAGCTAATAGGCGAAAATGGCACGTTATATGTAAAAACCGCAAATAATGTAGGAACATCAACTTTCTCTGCCACAACCAGAACCACAGATATCGATTCTACTGCCAGCTTAATTAATAATATAGCCGGCAATCCGGAAGTATTGTCTGTGAAAAGTGAACTTACTACTGTTACGATTAATCCAGTTATTACCCGCTCCGATAAACTCTTGTCCGTTCCATACGTACCTCAAGTAGCTGATACTTGTTGGGCTGCAGCCGGCGCAGCCTTTGGGCGGTATTACACAGGTAACACGTATGCTCACTACTCCGCCGAGGATTTATCTGTAATAATGGGGATACCGCTAAATCAAGGTGCAGGTATGTCTACTACACAATCAATGTTGCGTAATATTTTCGGTCTTAATACTACTTACCATAGTGGTCGTTTATCCGATAGTACCGCCATTAATCTTTTTCAACAATCAAAACCTATCATTGCAGGCTTTGCCGGAAACTATTATAACGAAGAAACAGACAACAATGAACAATTTGCTCATATGGTGGTATTGTGTGGATATGATGACCATGCCACTGGCACTAATGTTACCTTCTACATTAGAGATTCAAATTACGCATTTATACGGTCTACAACGTCCTACTCTAATAATTACTTAGCAATATACTATTACGATGATGCTGTTATATACTGGGTCGAAGGTTTGTACTAAAATAACCGTACTTAGCTACTCCTCTTCCTCGATGTCCATAGCTGCATCAAAAAACGAGTTAATGCCCTAACCTTGTTATAAGGCACACATATATTAAAATTTAACTCATCAATATCAATAAATTTTTCAAGCCATCAAGGACGCTATTCCTTGCGAGCATCAAGAATACAAAAACCAAGATTCAAGCCTGTCGGCGTACATAGGTACAATAAAGCTCGGTTGCACAGCAAATCAAAACGCCTCGTGCAGTAGGCTTTTATATGCAAGACTGCCATACGCTGTAAGGGAAGTTGTGGTTTGCCACCCACACACTTACAACGAATTATCCCACTAATACAAAAACCGTCAATCATTAAAACGCAAAGTTTTATGATTGACGGTTTTTGACATTCTAAGCTGCCTGCATTTCCAGCTGCCCCAAGCCCTGGCTGCGCAGCTGGGCCAATAGCTGCTCCAAGCGGCTCATAGCCACGGTATCGTCTTGCTCCAAATATAGCTTGATCTGGCAAAGACCACGAAGTTTTTCCTGGAGCTGCTCATCAATATAATCCCAATAAGCGCGGTTTTCATCCAAAAAGCTTTCAAACTGGCTCTGATCCTCCAAAACCAGGTCCGCAAAGCCGCCGGCGGTCAGTGCCGTTGCCACATCTTCAATTTTCTCCGGCTCGGTCTGAATGCTGATCTCCAGCCATTGCATAAAAACCCCTCCTTATGCTCATTTCATAAACAAATCCCGATATACCTGCACGGTGCTGGGATGCCCGCAAAATGCTTTGGTGTCCGGCGGATTCATGGTGCCCTGGTAAATGTAAATAATGATTTCCTCCACATAATCGGAAATACTTTCCATTTGGGCTTTGATCCGGGCCGCATCCGCGCCCACCATGGGGCTGTGATACACCTTTCCTTCGCATTGGAATGTCTCCATATCCGCCCAGATCACGCTTCTGCCAGCCTTCTTATGGGCCTCGCTCAGGTTTTTGAAAAACACCTTTGTTTCCTCGGTGGTGGACTTTTCCACGCCCACCTCATCCTGGTAGGCAATAATATCGCAGTCCAGCCGCTTCAGCTGCTCCACATAATACTCATCCACCACCGCCATATTGGTGCCATAGGGGGCGATCAGCATTTTCAGATTAGGATCAAAGCTTTTGCCATAGGCGGTGTATTCGTTCACATAGTTAATAAACTCTTCGTTAAAATAAGGCCCGATCTGGGTTTCATCCGGAAGATACCAGCCATAAAAAGCCTTGCTTTTACCGTATAATGCATACAGCTGCTTCATAGCCTCAAATGCCCGTGCCTTCACATCCTGGCTGATGATGTTATTCCAGGTTTGATTCCAAACCCCATAAAAGCCGCAGGACATAAACACCTTCAGCCCATTGCGCTCTGCTGCGCGCATCATCACGCCAATGGGATCTTCTGTTTTCATAGGTGCCGGAGGGTAAATATCTGTGGGGAAATAGCTTTCTGCATGATCCTCATACACCAAAGCACTCTCCATCAACACGATGTATTTCATGCCTAAAGCCGCAATTTCATCCACCTTGGCTTCCCACTGCTCGGCAGTGTATTCCCGGCATTGGTCGTTCCAATAAGTGCCGCCCACTTCATTATGGTGATAGAATTCAAAAAAAGTTCCATTGATTTTTTTCATGGCAGCTTCCTCCATTTGCTGGGCATCTGCAAGCCCAAAAATCCATGAGTATCATAACACACCCCAGACTATTTTACAATGACAATTTATAAAGCCAGTCTGTCCAAAAACTTGTTTTTGACAGACTGAGCCGGACTGCAAATTGCAGACCGGCTCAAATAAATTATTCAGCGGTGAAGGAATCTTTATCCAGACCGCAGATGGGGCAAACCCAATCCGCGGGGACATCTTCCCAAGCCGTACCGGGGGCTACGCCGTTTTCGGGATCACCCAGGGCAGGATCATATTCATAACCGCAGGGGCATATATTTTTCATATTACTTCTCCTCATATAGTCAGTTTTAATAACCTTGTGATAGTAAGCATAGGTGCAGGATTCCTCCTGAGAAAGCACCTTGCTCTCCGTCACCTTTGCCACGAACATCACATGGCTGCCCAGATCCATTTTCTCCAAAACCTGGCAGCTGAACATGGCATTGGTGTGCTCAGTCAGATACAAAAGGCCATTGACGCTGGGCTTCACGCCGGGGAAATCCGCAAATTTATCCACCGTTCTGCCGGAACGCATGCCGAAATGGCGAATGGTCTCAAAGGGAACGGACTTGGTCAGCACGCTCACATTGAACACCCCGGTGTTTTCGATCATTTGGCGGGTCAGATTCCCCTTTTGCACGGAGATCACCAGTTGTGTGGGGTTCTCCGCCACCTGGAAGCAAGTATTGATCAAACAGCCGTTGTCTTTTTGATCCCGGGCAGTCAACACAAATAAGCCGTAGCTCAAATTATACAGCGCCTTGGGATCTTCAGCAGGTATCTCCTGCTTAGCGAAAGTAGCGCTCCAGCAGGCCCTTCAGAGCCTTGCCATGACGGGCCTCGTCGCGGGCCATTTCATGGACGGTGTCGTGGATGGCATCCAGGCCGTTTTTCTTAGCGCAGATGGCCAGATCAGTCTTACCCTGGGTTGCGCCGAACTCGCAGTCCACACGCCATGCCAGGTTCTTCTCGGTGGAAGCGGTCATGTTGGGCTCCAGGGTGCTGCCCAGCAGCTCAGCAAACTTAGCGGCATGCTCAGCCTCTTCCCAGGCTGCCTTTTCCCAGTACAGGCCGATCTCGGGGTAACCCTCACGGTGGGCAATGCGGGCCATGCACAGATACATACCCACCTCGCTGCACTCGCCTTCAAAGTTGGCCTTCAGTTGCTCCAGGATATATGCCTTATCTTCAGCAGAAATATCTGCGTTATTGGCAACGGTCTTCTCGTAGATGCCGAACTCATGCTCAGCAGCCAGCTTCATATCGCCCTTCTGCTCCACGAACTTGGAAGCGGGGACTTTGCATACGGGGCAACGGAAATCGTCTGCCAGCTCCTCGGCAGTGTGAACATAACCACAAACAGAACATACAAACTTCTTCATAATAATATCCTCCGAAAATTATAATTGATTTTATTTAAGCGGATTCACCGCTGGTTGCACGGGTAACACATTGGCAGCACCGGCCTGTAAAGCTCAGGCTGCACTGCTCCACCTTGCCGCCGCTTTGGCTGGCCGCCTGGGAGCAAAGGGCTTCGGGAATCTCCATCTGCATCAGATCGATCACGCTGTCACAATCAGTGCAGATGAAATGCACATGGGGGTCTGTGTTGGCATCGAACCGCTCCACGCCCCGGACTGTAGCGATCACGCTGGCCAAGCCCTGCTGGCAGAACAGATTCAAGTTCCGGTATACAGTGCCCATGGACAGATCCGGGATCTGCTGCTTCAGATCCGCATACACGGTTTCTGCGGAGGGGTGCGCCTTCGTATCCTGCAAATACTGCAAGATCGCATTGCGTTTACGAAATTGCTTTGTGGAAGGCTCCATATCATCACCTCTCTGTCAAGTTTCTAAATAAGAATAATTCTTATTTGCACCCAGAGTATAACACGCCCCACTCCACTTGTCAATAGGGAAAATAAAAAAATTTTAAAATCAAATTTCTTAAACAGCCGTTGCAGGGCCCGGCGTCCTCGACGGTCCTTACAACGCATTAAAATAACAATTCGCTAAATTAGAAAAATATCAATCCATTATCATCTGCTTCGTAAAAACACTTGCATTTTTGCTTTTCTTGTGTTAAACTTACCAATGTCGATTATTTTTTTATCATTTTCAACTTTCAGGAGTATATAATATGGTAACAGTTCAAGAACTATACGACCTTTCTCACAGTGCCGCCGGGCAATGGCTGGCCGGCTTCACCTATCCCTGGGAGGCTTTAGGCGGCATAAAAGACATGATTTTGCAGCTGGGCAACACCCTAGGCAATGAATATGATCAAGTAGCGGAGCAGGTTTGGGTACATAAATCCGCCAAGATAGCGCCCACCGCCTATTTAGGCGCGCCCTGCATTATCGGCGCAAACACGGAGGTCCGCCATTGCGCCTTTATCCGGGGCAGCGCGCTGGTGGGCGAAGGCTGCGTTGTGGGCAATTCCGTAGAGCTGAAAAATGTGATTCTGTTCGACGGTGTGCAGGTTCCTCATTATAATTATGTAGGCGACAGCATTTTGGGCTATAAGGCACACATGGGCGCAGGCTCTGTCACCTCCAATGTAAAATCCGATAAGGCCCTGGTGGTGATCCACACCCAGCCCCCCATTGCCACAGGCATCAAAAAAGTGGGAGCTATGCTGGGTGACCGGGTGGAGATCGGCTGCAATTCTGTTTTGAACCCCGGTACGGTGGTCGGCAAAGATTCCAGCGTGTATCCCACCTCCTGCGTCCGTGGTGTGATCCCCGCAAACAGCATTTATAAATCGCAAGACAACATTATTCAGAAAAGATAAATTAGAATTTAAATGTGAATGAAGGAGAAATTTATGGGCAAATATTTTGGAACTGACGGATTTCGCGGAGAAGCCAATGTGGATCTGACCGCAGATCACGCATATAAGGTGGGCCGCTTTTTAGGCTGGTATTACGGCGAACTGAAACGCCGGGCAGGCAGCGAAGAACCCGCCCGGATCGTCATTGGCAAGGACACCCGCCGCTCCAGCTATATGTTTGAATACACCCTGGCGGCAGGACTGACCGCCTCCGGCGCAGATGCTTACCTGCTCCATGTGACCACCACCCCCTCCGTGGCCTATGTGACCCGGCTGGATGAATTTGACTGCGGCATTATGATCTCCGCCAGTCACAACCCCTATTACGACAACGGCATCAAGCTGCTCAACCGCTACGGCGAAAAAATGGACGACGAGACCATCCACCTGGTGGAGGCCTATATCGACGGCAATTTAGAGCTGTTCGGTCAAAAGTGGCAGGAGCTGCCCTACGGTCAACGGGACCGGGTGGGCTGTTCCGTGGACTATGTTTCCGGCAGAAACCGCTATATCGGCTATCTAATCAGCCTGGGGCTTTATTCCTTCAAGGGCTTAAAGGTGGGCCTGGACTGCGCCAACGGTGCTGCCTGGAACATTGCCAAGTCTGTTTTTGACGCCCTGGGTGCCAAAACCTATGTGATCAACGCAGACCCGGACGGCACCAACATCAACACTAACGCAGGCTCCACCCATATTGAGGTACTGCAGAAATTCGTGGTGGAAAATGGGCTGGATGTGGGCTTTGCCTATGACGGAGACGCTGACCGCTGCCTGTGCGTGGACGAATTGGGCAACATTGTATCTGGCGACCATATTTTGTACATTTTGGGGCAATATATGCAAAAACGGGGGCAGCTGGACAACAATACGGTGGTCACCACGGTTATGTCCAACTTCGGTCTTTACAAGGCCCTGGACGAAAAGGGCATTGATTACGCCAAAACCCAGGTGGGCGATAAATATGTTTACGAATACATGGTGCAAAACGGCTGCCGGCTGGGCGGTGAGCAATCCGGGCATATTATTATCTCCAAATATGCCACCACCGGCGACGGCATCCTCACCAGTTTAAAGATCATGGAGGTCATGCTGGCAAACAAAAAGAAGCTGAGCCAGCTGACCGAAGGCCTAACCATTTATCCTCAGGTTTTGAAAAATGTCCGTGTCATTTCCAAGCCGGAGGCGCAAAACGACCCCGCGGTGCAGGCCGCAGTCGCCCAGGTGGCAGAACGCCTGGGCGACAAGGGTCGCATCCTGGTACGGGAATCCGGCACAGAGCCGGTGATCCGGGTCATGGTGGAGGCCGCAGATAAAGCCACCTGCCAAGAATGCGTGGATCATGTGGTAAACATCATCTGCGCCCAGGGCCACGCAAGAGTATAAACAAGGGGCTGTTGCATTTTGCAACAGCCCCAATGAATTATATTTGGCATGATTTGCCCAATTCATGATGCACAAGCATCCTGTTTCTGTCAATCACACCGGCTTCGGCTCATCCCTATTAAATCGCGCCCAGCACCAATTGGAAGGATGTAAAACCCTGGTCTTTGGCGTTTTTAAAGTACACAACGCTCAGATAAATGGTTTCCCCATCCTCCAGGGTTGCCCGGAAGGTGGCCTTTTCCGTCTCTTCCGTGCCATTGCTGCCTCTGACGGTGTGGGCATTGACGCTCTGTGTATCCAACTGGCTCACCCTGCGCCCGGCTAAATATTTGCTGATCTGCTCCAAGCCGGGTGTGTTCATTTGGTCCGCATGCATCATTCCTGCAGCCTCGCCCATGTCTCCCGCGCTCAAATGGGTCAGCAAAGCTTCCACCTGGGCCTGATGGGACATTTTCGCAAAGGGCGTATTGTTGGACATATTGGTGGTGAAATTGCAAGCCGACAGCAGCATACAAGCTGCCATGAGCAGCGCCAATACAAAAACTGATTTTTTCATAAAATACTCCTTAAATGGTGCAAAAACCGTTTCAAAGTGTTTGCTTTTATTGGTAGGTCACCAGCTCCACGGTATAGCCTTCTGCCCGCAGGGCTTCCACCAAACCATTGGTATCATCCAGCAAATGCGCCAGACCCACTGCGTAAAACACCACATCACCGCTTTCCAGATACTGTTTTGCCTTTTTCAGCATCTTCTCATTGCGGTCAAACTCCATACCCTTGTTATATTCTTCCATCAAGGGCTTCTGGGCTTCATATTCTGCCAGCTCTTCCTCGGTCAATTCAGAGGTGTCCACTTCTTCGTTGATCAATTCCCGCAGCCCAGCCTCGTCACCGCTGCACCACAGTTCATACATCTCCTGGACCTGCTGAACAGCCTCCAGGAAATCCGCTTCCAGATTATCCTCCAAAAGCAGGACCTGCAGCTCGTCAGACCAATTGGTTCCGATCTTAATATGCTCCTTCAGATCTTCCACTTCCCAAATGGGGATCTCGTTATCCTTTGCCAACCTGGTCAACTGTTCTTCCACGCCATGCTCCGTGCGCAGACTATGGCTGACCTGGACAAAATACTGATCCATGGCACTTTCCCACATGCCGGGCTTCATATGCGGAACATTAATATTATAACTACCGATGGCTTTCATGAACTGAATGCATTTTTTATACAGTTCTTCATCCAAATGATCCTCAGCAGTAGAACCGTCAGAGTAATAATAAATATCGGAAATTGCCTCATGCAGCTTAGCGTCGTTGTCCATACGCTCTTCCAGGCTGTCATTATCGATCTCCAACGCAAGAGCCTTGGAGGAAGTCACAGCATCCAGAATTTCCTGGGGCAGATAGGAAGTACGGCTATCGCCCACATGGATGGTGCCCAACAGCCACATTTGCTGACCGTTCTCACCGGTGACCTTGTAGAACAAAGGCTTTGCCGGGTTCTCCGGCTTTTCATCCTCCAGGTATTCATCGGTGATCTCATGATAAGCACCATAGAAGGGAATTTGGAAGGACTGATCCACCTGCATGGAAATCTCATACTCCTGACCTTCGATGGTGTGCATGCCTTCAAAATATACGCCATTGCCCAGCATCAGGCCGGTGTATTTCTCCATGCTCATGTAGCCAGTGACTTCCTTGTTTTCATAGGCACTTGCCAGCTGATTCAGCGCACCGGGGTGCTGGAAAAGTGTGCTGCTGGTTGCGTTTTGCATATTATTACCGAAGTCATCGGTATAAGTGAACTCCAGCAGGATCGCGCCGGCCAGCTCCGTAGCCGTAACATCCTTCCAGAAAGAAGGAGACACTGCGCCAGTTTGCAGCATGACATCGATTACTTCCTGCATCTTTTTCTCACCCACACCGGACTCAGTGATAGGAAGGCCGTCATCCTCCGTCATGGTCAGTTTTCCGTCCTTGTAAATCATCTCATATTCATAGCTTTCATTGCCCTGGGTGCTGAAAACCTGAACATTATCTTCGATCTTGACTTTCAAATCCTTACCGGAGCCATGCAGATATACCGTACCAAAATCACTGTACTGAATGCCGCCTGCATAGCTGATGGCAGTTTGACTCACATGATAGGTAGCAGTTTCTGCCAAAACGCGCAGATTATTGGCAGCAATAGTGGTGTACACTGCCATAGGATACTGCAAAACCGTATAGCTATCCACATCCTCCGGCAGCGCAAACTCAGTGGCCTCCGCCCGGGGAGCAGTCTCCACTTCATATGTATATTCAGAAGTGCCGTATTGGCAGGAAACAGTATAGACCATCCGCTTAACCGTGCCGTCAGCCCCGATCTCTGCCAGGCCGGAAGCGTCCAGCAGCTGTGCTTCTGCGGGAACTGCCCAGGCTTCTGCAGCAGTAGGCTCAGCAAAAGTAATGCTCTGCACATCTCCGTTGGTTTCCAGGGTGATATCGCCGTACAAAGCCGGGTCAAACAAGGCAACCGGCACATAACGGGCAGCGGATTCCTCCTGGCTCATTTCGCCGCTGAAGGAAGCAATATCCTGCAAGGATACATACACCGTGCCATCTCCATAGATCTCGGTATACAGCGTGGTTGCATCCTCTTCTGCGTCCTCGTCCTCGGAATACTTTACATTTTCCTCCATGTGGATCAACACGGAATCCGTGCCCAAGCCGCTATAGGTGACCACCTGTTGATTTTCAGTGACAAACTGCTGATCCTCCACCAGCATGGTGTTGGTCAGCTTCACATCCAGGCTTACCGTACCGGCAGCTTCCAAAGCAGCGCAGGCATCCTGGTAGATCTTTGTATACTGCTCCATTAAGGGCGTGGTGGTTTCTGTGGGCTGAGCTTCCTGTTCCACACAGCCAGCCAGCGCAAACAGCATTACCAACGCCAATAGTACTGCTAAAAATCGTTTCAGGTTCATTTCTTTCTTCCTTTCTTACTAATATTCAATAAAACAATGTACTCACACTTAATCTTTAAACAGCGTCATCCCCCAAACTCTTCCTCCGAATTTTTTCATATGTAACACTTGTTTTCATTCCCATTTTTATATTAATCTCTAATAATCATCGAAAACTTCCATTTACTGTCCAAAGAGGTCAAGTTAGGTTTTGGTAGGCATTTTATCATAGAACCGTCCTACCCTTTTTCTCTTTCATTCTCTACACTCTGTTGATACTCAGTTGACCACCAAGGCTGCCCTGCTTCAGGAAATAGCTCTTTAACTTTATCATATTCAGCACTATTGTAATATGGTTTGTACCCTTCCACTTGAAAACAAACAGTACATATCCTAAATTTCGTATCTTCCACATAATACCATTTATGATGAGGTACCGGCAATCCAACCAACTCTTCCAAGCCGCAATTGCTGCAGATCCCTTGTGCCAAGCCATGGTCTTCACATGTGGAATGCATATAAATCATTCCAATTTCAAAATTATGTCCCAATTCTTCAAGTACATAAGGCTCTGCATATTCACAGCGAGTGCAAACCATAGCACCTTCACCGGTCTCGGTGCAGGTTGGCTCTTTCACTACGGTTTCTACCAGATCATGTACATCGTTAGTTTCCAGCACCTGATTTAAAAACACACCTTGGCAGAATGTGCAGGTGGCATGCTGGGTGCCGGTTTCCGTGCAGTTGGGTTCCGTAATAAAATAAGGCTCACCGGCAATGTGCGGTGTTTTTTCCATTTGCTGTATGGAAATCTTTCCGCAATCGGCGCACTTCACCTCCTGCGCTCCCAAGGTCACGCAGGTGGGCTCTTGCAGCACCCGGGTAGGTGCATAATTATGCATCTTTAAGGCTATAGGCTCTGTGTGGCAATACTGGCATTTTTCGCAGGTGAAGGTCTGCAGGCCCTTTTGGGTGCAGGTGGCTTCCACCGTAATAACACCGGTATAGTCATGCCGGCAGGCCTTGGGGTTGGTCAAAAAGCAGCCGGATGCCACAAACCACACCACCATGGATGCGATCACCACCCAAAAGGCCGGCTTTTTGAAATTCAAAACGCCCTTAATGCGCTCTTTCACGCCCACCTCGCCAAAGGCAACGGGACATGCCATGACCATCCGGCGGTGGGCACTGCAGGCGATCAAGGCAAGCGAATAGCCCTTCTTGCCGTTGTCATCCATCCGGACGACCACCCGTTCGTCACAGGCCCGCTCAATATCCCGGCAAAGCAGAATATACGCCACCCACAGCAGCGGGTTGAACCAATACACCGTCAGCAAATAGAATCCCAAGGGCTTCCACCAATGGTCCTTCCGCTTAATGTGGGCATATTCATGGTCCAGCACATAGCGGATCTGCTCCTCCGTCAGTCCGGAGGGTAAATAGATTTTGGGGAACAGGATTCCCAGAATAAAGGGAGACTGCACATTATCGCAAACATACACATTGCCATACATCTGCAGCGATGCCTGCACCTGCCAATGCAGCCGCAAATAAGACAGCAGGTTATACACCAGCAAGATCCCCATACCCACCAGCCAAACAATGGCGGCGATCTGCAAAATCTGCTCTATGGGGTTCGCACCCGTGACCACCTGCTGCCCCAGCACCGGATTCACCACGCCGTTAATGGCGGGAATGCCGGATTGGATGGCAGGATCAGCCACAATATTCTGAGGAAGCACCTCCGCGCTGGGAATCAGGCTGATAGCGCTCTCCCAGGTAAAAGGGATCACCAGCCGCAGCGCCACAATACCCCACAGCAAGCAGTGGATATACTTGGGCGTTTTTCTGAGGCACAACCGCAGAAGCATCACCGCCAGCACCACCCAGCTTGCCGTAATGCTCATATTGAGCAATTTCAGAAATAATTCTGTCATAGTTGTTTCTCCAAAAAAGGAATACATATTACTGCGTTATCATAAGAAATGCATTTATGCATTCCGGGAACGGATAAATCCGCTCCCTGCGGTTAACGGCCGTAGGAATCCACCAATCTCTTCAGCTGGTTGACTTCCCGCTCCGTTAAGGTCTTGCGGGAGGTGAAGGCGGCAACGAATGCCGGCAAAGAGCCATCAAAGGTCTCCTCCACGAACTGCTCACTCTGGATCGCATGGAACTCCGCCTTAGAGATCTTGGCAGAGACGATCCGCTGATTGTTTTCAAAAATGCCCCGGTCGCAGAGCTTTCTGAGCACCGTATAAGTGGTGGTACGCTTCCAGTTCAGCTCCTCTGCACACAGGATCACCAGTCTGCGCAGGGTCAAAGGCTCATTTTCCCAAACAATGTCCGCAAAGCGGGATTCTACCATGCCTAATTTCATTTCCATAATTGATTTCCCCCGTTTTTGTTATTTAATATAGTCTAATTTTAGATTATCATGAATCATAATTTCTGTCAATACATTCTTAGAATTTTACAAAACTTGGCAACAAAAAATCCGCCCGGAAAATTCCAGGCGGATCATTTTAATTACTCAGCAACATAAGGCAGCAGAGCGATCTGACGGGCGCGCTTAATTGCGGTGGTCAGGTCACGCTGGTGAGCTGCGCAGGTGCCGGTGGTACGGCGGGGCAGGATTTTGCCGCGCTCGGACAGGAACCGACGAAGCTTTGCAGTATCCTTATAATCAATGCCGGTCACTTTGTCCACGCAGAAAGCGCAAACCTTCTTACGCTTGCGGGGACGGACACGCTGTTCGTTAGCCATGAAGATTACCTCCTTATTGGATTGTAGAAAAGTTCAAATTAGGCTTCACTGAAAACAATTTTTTGAGGATTTGATCAAGAGATTTTGTTCCAAATTAAGTTTTGGAAATACCGGAATGCTTTGTGCATTTCAGTGTTTTCAAAATGAGAATTTGGGGCAAAAGATCCGATCAAATCGCAAAGGGATTGTTTTTAGGGGAGCCCCTTAAAAGGGCAGCTGAGAATCGTCGTCCTCCAGCATCACGAAATCGGATGCGGGATTGGCTGCGGGAGCGGAATAACCGCCACCATAGCTGGGAGCAGCGGGAGCGCTATAAGAGCTGCCCTCATTGCTGCGCTTGCTTTCGCCGAAGTAGACATTGTCCGCCACGACCTCAGCAGTTCGACGCTTGTTGCCATCCTTATCAGTCCAGCCGCGGATCTGCAGCCGGCCGGAAACCACGATCATAGAGCCCTTGGTGAAATACTTGGAGACGAACTCTCCGGTCTGACGCCAAGCGACACAGTCAATGAAATCGGTTTCCTTTTCTCCGCCTTCACGGCCACCAAAGTCGCGGTCAACAGCCACAGTAAAGCTGGCGACTGCAACACCGGTGCCGGTGCGGCGAAGCTCGGGGTCACGGGTCAGGCGACCCATAATGGTGATGTGGTTGAGCATGGTTTACCTCCTTACTCTGCCACGACAGTGGTCATGCAGCGCAGAACGCCTTCAGTGATCTTCATCACGCGTTCCATCTCTGCAGGGAACTCGGGCTTGGACTCGTAGTTCATCAGAACATAGTAGCCCTCTGCCATGTCATTGATGAGATAAGCCAAGCGACGCTTGCCCCATTCGTCAATGTTAGTCAGAGTACCCTCCGCCTCCACCATTGCCTTGAACTTTTCCACAAGTGCGGTGGTCTCCTCCTCACCCAGAGTAGCATCCAGGATGTAGAGTACCTCGTACTTACCGGTGATCTTAGCCATGTTGTTTGCACCTCCTTTTGGACTTTTGGCCCCCGGTCGCGCCGGGAGCAAGGATTGTCCGCATTCGCAGACCAGTGTATTATACTCTCCGCAGTTGCTTTTGTCAAGGATTTTTCCGCAGAAAATCCCTCTTTTGCCCAATAATCCCGGAAAATGCAATCCTTGGCCGCTTAAAGATTGACATTCCCCGGCAGCGGATGTAAAATAATTTCAAATATTTGTAAAGGAGACCCGCGTTATGAAAAAAACAAAACTCTCCCTGGGTGCCCGGTTTGGATTGGCCGTTGCATCCTTCTTTTTGGGGCTTCTGCTGCTGATCACAGCCCTGGCCACCACCCTGATCGCAGATGTCCAGGTGATCACCTCTGAGGGCAACCTGAAGCAGGTCATTCACCAGGTTCTCTC
>JAZNSR010000048.1:0-2608 GCA_045591335.1 Faecousia sp. | reverse complement strand
CGAAGGGATCCTTGGTCTCCCGGTCCATCTTGTTGATGAAGGTGAAGATGGGAATGTGGCGCATGGCGCAGACCTTGAAAAGCTTACGGGTCTGGGGCTCGACACCCTTGGCACCGTCGATGACCATGACGGCGGAGTCCGCTGCCATCAGTGTACGGTAGGTATCCTCAGAGAAGTCCTGGTGGCCGGGAGTATCCAGAATGTTGATACAGAAGCCGCCGTACTGGAACTGCATAACGGAAGAGGTGACGGAAATACCGCGCTGCTTCTCAATTTCCATCCAGTCGGAGGTGGCGGCGCGGGAATTCTTCTTGCCCTTGACAACACCTGCCTGGGCGATGGCACCGCCGTAGAGCAGGAATTTTTCGGTTAAGGTGGTTTTACCGGCGTCGGGGTGGGAGATGATGGCAAAGGTCCGGCGGCGGCTGATTTCCTGAATAAGATCAGACATATTTGTTCTCCATTCCATATAAGGATAAAGCACGGAAAAAGTGCGAGTATTGATACAAAACTAATATATTCTACCATATTTTGCGGGAACTTACAAGGGGTAAAATATAAATACTGTTATTGTTGAATCTTGCGGAAAAATATGGTATACTGCCCGTAGAAAGGCGGTGCGCTTATGAAAAAGCTTTTCCCTCAAATGATGGATTGCATGAGCGGCGGACATATCTTCTGCGCTTTTGCTATGTGGGTACTTATTTTCATTGTGATCCCGGCATGGCTGCCGCTGATCGGTGAGGGCTTCCTGCAGGACGAGACGGCCCTTTCCTGGATGGAAACAATTTTCTGCGCCCTGACAGGCGGCGCGATGCTG
Organism: Faecousia sp.; assembly: GCA_045591335.1. Taxonomy (GTDB): domain Bacteria; phylum Bacillota; class Clostridia; order Oscillospirales; family Oscillospiraceae; genus Faecousia. The sequence goes on along the minus strand of JAZNSR010000048.1, from coordinate 1,788 downwards.
CTGATCATGAAGGAACACCTGTCGGATGCGTTTCTGGGCCTGCAGATCAATACCAAAAAGATCCTGAAGACCTCTGCCATTACCCTGGCACTCATGGCTGCGTGGTTTATCATCTGCGCGGATCTTATGAACCTGATGGGCATGGATCCTATGTTCCTGGTGGAGCTGCTCCCGCTGTCTCCTACCAATATTCTGATGCTGCCGGGGGCAATCGTCAATGCTAATCCTGTATTCGGCCTGCTGTGCATGACGCTGCTGGTGCCTTTTGGCGTGTGCGGTATGTTCTATGCCGCTGCCTTTGCGCCGGTATGCACCCGCAATACCTGGGCCGGTTATCTGGTAATGGCCGGCGTGGTTCTGGTGGCTGCCCTGTTTGACGGTTTCTGGTACTGGGGAACGGAACTGGCGCTTGTGGCCTATATGATCCGCCTGCCGCTGCACCTGGTGGCCTGTTGGTCCTACCAGAAAACAGACAATGTCTGGACGCCTATCTTCGCACTGATCGGCTTTAACCTGCTGACCTCCATTGCCGCCATTGCCATTTTCTGAGCAGTAATCCAAATATAAAGGCATAATAAGTTCTTTATGAGGTGGAATTATGCAAAAACATGTATCTGTCAGAATTGATGAAGAATTGCTGGCTAAGCTTCATGTGGTGTCTGACTATGAGGGGCGTTCCGTTAACGGGCATATTCTCGTGCTGATCCGCAAAAGCATTGAGCAGTATGAAAAGGAACATGGAAAGATTGAAAAGTAAAAAACTCCCGGAAAAGCAAGGCATGAACTGCTCCCCGTCAAGTGGACAGTGAAATAAAATAAAGATTTTTTACACTTCCGGTAGCCGGTATGGTTGCCGGAAGTCTTTTTTAGGACGCACGGCACTGCGGTGCCGTGGGAACCTCAGGAAATGTCAGGACTCATCGTCCAGCCATTTTCTGAGGTTTTATTATGCCGCCATGAGATAGTATTCGTGCTTCTCCATCGGCGTCAGTACGCCCAGGTTACGCTGCACACGGCGGTTGTTGTAATAAGTGATGTAATTCTCAATCATGGAAACAAGCTCATCGCGGCTCGTGAAGCGTCTTCCGTAGTACCGCTCCCGTTTGAGGATGCCCCAAAATCCTTCCATTGGTCCATTGTCGGTGCACTTGGCAACTCTGGACATGCTCTGCTTCATCTTTGCTGCTTTCAGTTTGTTGTAAAAGGCACGGTTGGTATACTGGAAACCCCTATCACTGTGGAACAAGGGATGCGCGTTGGGATTGGCTTCTATGGCGGCGTCTAGTGTATCAAACACCAACGGATTGTCATTGCGGTCACGGACGATGTAGGCAACAATTCTGCGGTCGTACAAGTCGAGGATTGCGCTCAGATATACCTTGTGTACAACGGGACCTTCGTACCACTTGAATTCTGTCACATCGGTCAACCACTTCTCGTTGGGCATGCTGGCATGGAACTGGCGGTTCAGCCAGTTCTTTGCGATGTGCTGCGGATTGGCCGCTTGTCTGGTACACCCATTGTTCTTGTACTTAATGGTAGACTTGATATCCAGGCTACGGCAGACCCGCAGTACCCGCTTCTCGTTCACATGCAACTTGTGGTCGTGGGCCAAGTCGTCCTTGATGCGACGGTAGCCTTTGTCAGGATTCTCTGTATGGATCTGCTCCATAATCTCTGCAATTTTCTCATTTTCCAACTCTCTAGCGCAGTTTTTGCCGCTGAGGCAGCGGTAGTAAGCTGGTGTGGCCACTCCAAGCAGTTCAGAAGATAGCTCCGCAGGATGTT
>JAZNSR010000047.1:0-40626 GCA_045591335.1 Faecousia sp. | reverse complement strand
ATGTAAATGTTCGTCTGCCGCAAAAACGCGTTTTGGACGAAATGGCAGACAAACAAAAAATCAGTCCCGAAGTAGGTCTTTTGACCTTCCTTTTGGACTGATTTTTATGTTTTTTGCATCATATCGGAACTCTGGTTGGTTGATAAATAGCAAATAACTGCCTGATATATTTCTCGCAAAGCTTGATTAGGTTTAGTTTAGTCGGAAACTGCTATTCAAAGACGCAGCGGTTATGTCTCTTGAATGGGCGTATCCGCTGTTTGCGCAGCAAGGTCTTCCGGTGACATGTATTTTTGGAAGACTTTTTCCAAAATTCTATTGGCACAGAACATATACAAAGAAGGAAATAGTAGATTCAGCATCGGAAGACAGAGAAAGATGAGCGCAGTAATTGCAAAAACAACAAGCAGCAGAAAGCTCTGGGGAATATTTGCCACTGCGATTAGGGCGCAGTTTTTCATTATGGTTGTGTTGGAGCTCTCAAACCTGGAAATATAGGGGAATAAGTATAGCGTCCAAAGGATCATGAACAGCATGACTGTGATAAGGACTATTTGAATTATTAGGACCAGTACCATAGTATTATCCATAAATCTTAACAGATAAAAATCAATTATGACGATGGACATAAGGCACAGAACGATCAGCCAAATCTGAGTTGCCTGCTTAAAATTACACTTAAAGCCGTCGAAGAAGGTTCTCCAGATATAGTCTTTTTTCTGACGGATGCATTTGTTATAGGCATAATAGAATGCCGCAGAGGATGCGCCAATGGTAAAAACAGGAAGGGAACAAACGACCCAAAGAATACCTAGAACCATACTGTCCGCAATGGAGCTGATAGTACTCATAATACCGTTTTCATAGTTAAATAAATTTTTCATTTTTTCTCCTGTAAAACAGTATGGATTTTACTCAAGCCAAAGGAACGTTTCCAGGATTCGCTTGACGCAGACTGCCACTTCCTCCCGGCGGAGGTCTCCGGTTTTCAGCGCAGCGAGGAGCTTTTCCTGTTCACCACGGGGCATTTTAATGTCATTGCCGGCTTTGATCTCTTTTACATGGTCCTTTTCGTTGACCCAATCCGTTGTGACCATACCGTCAAAGCCCCATTCCTGTCGCAGAATGCCGCTGAGTAATTCTGCATTCTCGGATGCGTGTATGCCGTTGATGGGGTTGTAGGCGGTCATGATCATTTTGGGATGGGCTTCTTTTACGCAGATTTCAAAGCCCTTTAAATAAATCTCCCGCAGGGCCCGTTCAGAAACGATGGAATCGCAGTATCTGCGATTGGTTTCTTTGTTGTTTGCAGCAAAATGCTTGGGGCAGGCCACGATGTTTTGGGATTGGATACCCTTGACTTTTGCGGCAGCCATTTTGCCGGTCAGGAAGGGATCTTCGGAGAAATACTCAAAGTTTCTGCCGCACAGGGGACTTCTGTGAATATTCAGGGCGGGGGTCAGCCACATGCAGATGTTGTTTTCCTTGACCTCCAAGGCACCTGCTTTGCCGATTTGCTCCATTAGGTCAAGATCCCAGGTGCAGGCCAGCGCGGTGGCCACGGGGAAGGCGGTGGCAGGAATGCGGCTGGAGGTACGGGAACGCAGACCGGCAGGGCCGTCGGCGGTCATGAACAGGGGAATTTCGTATTGGAGCATATGGCCCATTCCGGAGGTGCTGGAGATGCCGAAACCGGGCTGACCGCTGACAATATGGCACAATTCTTCGTCGGTCAGCTGCGCGATGAAGGTATCCAGATCGATTTTCCCTTTGGCGACAGCCAAAAGGGTATAGGGCTTTTCTCTGACGGGTGCTTCAGAAAATGTGTAATCGCAGGTGAATTTTGCCCGTGATACCGGCGTATATTCCAGCACTTCATAGCTGCCGTCTGAAAGCATCCGCTTATCCAGCTTTTCCGGGGCACAGTATGAATGCAACTGCTCTGTAATGCGGGTTTGGGAAAGCTTGTATGTGTACGCCAGCTCCACAGCGTCCCGTACATTGGTGCCCAGATAAAAACGGTATGTACCCGCTTCCATAACAAAGCAGGATCGGGCTATCACACCGGAGTCGTCGAAGGAAGACATATCTTGGATGGAGAAGAAAATGGTCAGATCCTCACTTTCGCCGGGAGCAAGCAGCTTGGTTTTGACGAAACCGCATAGTTCCTTGGCGGGCTTGGTGAGCTTGCCCTTTGGTGCGTTGTAGTATAGCTGCACAACCTCCCGGCCAGCCCGGCTGCCGGTGTTGGTCACGGTGAAGGTGACATAGATTTTCTTTCCGTTTTCATAAACATCGGCATCCGTGACGGAGAAGGTGGTGTAGGATAGACCGTAACCAAAGGGATACACGATCCGTTCCTTTTTGCCGGGAATGGTCTCAAAATAGCGGTATCCCACAAAAATATCATCTGTATATTTCACATAATCCGCAGATTCGTGGAAGCCTTCGGAAGAGGGGTAGTCCTCAAAGGAAGCTGCACAGCTGTCTACCAGCTTGCCCGATGGATTGACTTCGCCGGACAACAGGTCTGCGGCAGCAAGACCGCCTTCCATGCCGCCTTGCCAGAGCATAATTGCGGAAGAAATGGCGTTATTGTGGGCAAACCAGGAGGTGTCGATCATGGCACCAACATTTAGCAGCACCACCACCTTGGCGAAATGTGCCGTAACAGTCTGCACCATCTGCTTTTCATTTTCGCTCAGATAGTAGTAGCTGTCCGTTCCGTCGTTTTTCCGGTCTTCCGTTTCAGTGGAATAGCGGCAAATAGTGATGATCGCAGTGTCGGTAAAGGCCTTGGCCTGCTCCAGCAGTTTTTGGGGGATGGTAGCTTCTTCCAGCATACCATTCTTGCCGCCTAAAGTATATTGTTCTTCCACATAGTGCTGATAGTAGTGAGACAAAGGATCAAAGACCTGAATATACTTGGTTTTCTCCTTCAGGCCTTGGTAGATATTTCGCACATAGGAAACCACCGTATTTCCGGAACCGCCACCGCCTTTTACATAATCTATCTGTGCTTTTCCAAAGATGGCGACCTTGGTACCTTTGGCAAAGGGCAGCAGATTGTTGTTGTTTTTTAGCAGGACAGCCCCGTCTGCAGCTGCCCTGCGGGAAAGCTGAATATGCCGTTCACATTCTGTAATCCGGCTTTGACGGTCTCCTAGAGGGAAACAAGGCATATATCTGGGTCTTTGCCACTTTACTTTTTCCATGGTTTTTCCTCATTTCAGCAGTATGGTTGATATAAGTGATTTTGCCTTATTATATTAAGGCAGGGGATGGTAGACAAGCGCAATGCACGCAAATTTCCTTTTTTGATATTCTAGTTTGTTTTTTTGGAATTGAATATGGGGGGAAGAATTTACTATAATAAAGCGGAGAGAACATGCAGGAAAGGATTTGGGTTGCAATGGTAGCAAAAGGTCTTGATTCCATTGATAAAAATTTTCGGGTAGAAACGAACATAAAGAAAGAAGATATCTGTTTTCATGATGTGGAAGACGGTGTATTTCGAATCTGTGGCGTGTTCAAGGAAAATGGAATGTTCCGCAGAATGCCGGAAGCCGCGGCGAAAGGAATCAATAAGGGTGTGTATGGACTGCACACCAACACCGCCGGCGGGCGTGTAAGATTTATAACAAACAGCGCTTATGTAGCCATTCGGACGGAATATACGCCTTGCCGAAAGTCCCACTTTCCCTTGACGGGAAGCAGTGGCTTTGATATGTACACGGGTACGGGGAAAGATGCCAGATATGCCGGAACCTTTATCCCCCCGGTGGATGTGGAAAATGGTTATGAAAGCGTGATAGACTTTGCCGATGACCAAGAGAGATTGATCACCGTCAATTTCCCATTGTACAGCGATGTGCGTAAGCTCTATATCGGTTTACAGCAGGGCGCAAGCTTGCGGGAGGCACCGGAATACAATATCAAAACCCCCGTGGTGTATTACGGTTCTTCCATTACACAGGGGGCGTGTGCTTCTAAGCCGGGCAGCTGTTACCCAAGTATTCTTTCCCGTAAATTCGACTGCGATTATATTAATTTAGGATTTTCGGGAAGTGCAAAGGGTGAAGAGACGATGGGCGAGTACCTTGCTGGTCTGGAAATGAGTCTTTTTGTTTTGGACTATGATCATAACTCTCCTAACAGTACCCGCTTAAAGGAAACTCACAGCAGGCTGTTTCGTCAGGTTCGAAGCAGGAATCCGGAGTTGCCCATTATTATTATGCCTCGCCCCAGATACTATCATCGAGGTGAGGACAAGGTGCGCTTTGATGTGATAGAACGCACCTATCTGGATGCCAAAGCACAGGGAGATCAGAATGTGTATTTTATAAGCAACAAGAAGCTTATGGCGCTTGTGCAGGACAACGGTTCTGTGGACAATACACATCCCACCGACAGCGGCTTTCTGAGTATGTCGCTTGCCCTGGAAGGGGTTTTTGAGCAGATTTTGAAACAACCATAAAAGGATATAAAGCTGCCGCAAAGTAACATTTGCCGGCAGCTCTTTTTTATGTGTTTTTGTGCATATTCCGGTACTGCTTCGGGCTGATTCCAAATTTCTTTTTGAAGTTTTCTGTAAAATGGGCAGGACTTTGAAATCCTACCAGATAGCAGATCTGCTGGATCGGCATTGTGCTGGTGGATAAATAATGGGATGCCTGCATGAGCCGGTAATGATTCACATACTGATGGATCGTCATGTCCGAATAGGAAGAAAAAAGCTTGTTGACATAGTAAGGGTGATAATTCAGATGTGCAGCGATCTGTTTGTTGTTGATATCGGAGGCGTAGTTTTCATGAATGAAGGAGAGAACGCTTGCTACCTTGGGGTTTGTGGCTTTGGAAGCGGTGGCGTTGGTGCGCAGGATTTTGCAGAGAATGGTTTTCATCAGTCCGGAACAGTAGGGCTGATGGTCGTCCTTTTGGTCGCGCATTTCTTGATGAATGGCATGCAGATCGCTTAGGATAGAGGAGGCGTTGGGGATGTAGATCTCATGATTCAGTGCGGGGAAATCCGTAAAGGAAATCTCTTCCAGCGGAGTGCTGGTTCCTTCGCCCTCCCGCTGTAATTTCAGAGGATGGGTGATATGGGAAAAATTCTGCGTGTAGTCAAAATTCAGTGTCATAAAAGAAAGGGGAGAATCCGTGGTTACTTCATACACAAAGCCTGCCGGATACAAAATGGCGGCATCCTTATAAAGCGGATATTCGGAAGCGGATATGTGCATGGTGCCGTAACCGCCGGTATAATAGAGCAAACGGTGGTTCAGAGCATAGGTTTTTTTGGTGGAGCCCGTAAGGGTATAGGGTTTGATACTGCGGATAAAAGGATTGCACTCATTTAAAGTCATGATTATCCTCCTATTCTTACCTAGTTTCTTTTTTCGATATTTCCGTTTTCTTTTGTGTATGTATCTTAGCACGAAAATTGAGTAGAATCAAGATGGAGAAAAAATAATCACCAAAATGGAAAGAAATACAGATTGCAAAATAGTGCAATTTGGAAGAAAATTTAAAGTGATCTACATTCTTGCATGAGTGTTCAATGGAGCAAACTGCAAAAATATATTATCTAAAAATTTCCAAAATCAAAACAACGCAGATTTGGATGCATTGCAATGGAGGAAAAAGACTATGGACACCATAAAGATGAACCACAATGGCAGTGTTCAGATGATCGCCCACAGAGGTTTGTGTTGGCTGGAAAAGGAGAATACGGCGGCGGCCTTCGTGGCAGCAGGCAACCATAGCTACTTTGGAATTGAAACGGATGTTCACGAAACAGCAGACGGAAAACTAATTATTATCCATGATGACAACACCAAACGGGTTGCCGGATGTGAGTACATAGTGGAGCAGACCGATTTTGATACGCTGCGCTCCATTAAGTTATTCGACAGAAAAAGCGACCGGACCCGCGCGGATCTGGTGATGCCAACACTGGAGGAATATCTTTCCATTTGCCAGCGGTATGAAAAGGTGGCGGTGCTGGAGCTGAAGAATGCTATGAAGACCGAAACGATCCAGAAAATCGTCCGGGTGATCGAGGAGATGGAGTATCTGGATAAGACGATTTTCATTTCCTTTGCGCTCAGCAACTTGATCACCCTGCGGCAGGCTTATCCCCAGGTGTCAATTCAGTATTTAGTGGAGGAAATCGGGGATCTGCCGGCATTGTTGGAAATTTTGAAAAAATATCGTTTTGACATTGATGCCAAGCATACGGCCATCAAGGAAGAAATGATTCCGCAGTTCCATGAGAATGGAATTAAAGTGAATGTATGGACAGTCAATACGGCGGAAAGAGCTGAAAGGCTGCAGCAGATTGGTGTGGATTATATAACAACCAACATTGTGGAATAAGGGGAGGAAGGACAGAATGAAGAAAAGTAAATTAATTCTGATCCTCGTACCGGTGTTGCTTCTGGTTTGTGTACTTGCTGTGGGCGGAATTGCTTTATTGGCAAACACTTTTGGCGAGTCAGTGCCTGAAGTGCCGGAAAATGTAGATACTGGCTGGTACGATGAAAACGAAAAGGAATTTCTGCTGACCACGGTGGAGCAGCTGTATGGTTTGGCAGAGCTTTCCAAAACCTATGACTTTAAAGGGCAGACCATTAAGCTGGGTGCGGATATCACCGTCAATGAAGGCGATGCCAGTCAGTGGGCCCGGAAGGCACCGGAATATCTTTGGACGCCGGTTACTGGCTTTGCAGGCACGTTTGATGGACAAGGACATACCATCAGCGGTGTTTACGGCAACAGCATCGTGACCAGTCTTGGCTTGTTTACGGATACCCGGAAGGGCTGCGAAATCCGAAACCTAAAGCTGGTGAATAGCTGCTTCAAGAACAACAATGACTTGGGTACCGGCAGTATCATCGGCATTGGCGGCGGCACACTGGAGAATATTTACAGTGATGCTGTTATGGTCAGCTCCGGTGAAAATATTGGCGGTCTCATTGGCTGCGTGAAGGCCAAGGGTGAGAACCAAATTATCAACTGCTGGTTTGATGGCAGCATCATTATGGATGGTTATGATTGCTCCGGCGTAGGCGGACTGGTTGGCGCATATACCGTTGAGGATGCCATTAATACCATTGCCCATTGCCTCAGTACGGCGGATATCGACAGTATGGGTGAAAATGTGGGCGGTATCTGCGGCTATGTAGGAAACGGCTCGTTCCTAAATCTGAATGACAGCATGTTTACCGGCACACTGGTTTACGACCATAATAAATATGCGGTGGTGGGCTCTGTGGTCGGTCAGGCCATGGGTTCGGCATCTATTATCGTGAATGATACTTATACGGTGGACGAGCTTGCCAACAGAACCATTGGCACCAGTGCCGGTTACCAGAAGGGTAATGCCATTGCGTTAAGCAAGAACTATCTGCTGGGTAAGGCCGGCTATCAATGGACGACTCTGGATTTTGAGAATTATTGGGTGGCACAGAAGGAAGCTATGCCCCGCCTGGGTTATTTTGCTCAGGGCGCAGAGAGTCTTGATGGCGTGGAAAAAATGGTGGATGTCAGCTGGTATGATCCTGCCGGCGCGGCCTTTGAGATTATCAATGTGCAGCAGCTTTACGGCTTTGCGTATCTGTCCAGAAGCTATGATTTCCGTGGACAGACCATTAAGCTGGGGGCGGACATCACCGTCAACGAAGGCGATGCCTCTGATTGGAGCGAAAATGCACCGGCTTACGGTTGGACCCCCATTGCCTGGTACGGCTCCAGTCTGAGCCAGCATTTTAAGGGCACATTTGATGGTCAGGGACACACGGTAAGCGGTGTTTACTGTAAGGGCACGGAGAATATTCCCAGTCTTGGTTTCTTTGGCGAAGTATATCATGGCGGCATTGTCAAAAACTTTAAGCTGGTGAATAGCTATTTTGAAGGTGTTTTGGATAGAAGTGGCCGTGGACCCGTGGGCAGTATCGCAGGCAGACTCCGCGGTACCATCGAAAATGTATATAGTAATGCCGTCGTGGTGAACAGCTCCAAGAATACCGGCGGTATTGTGGGCATGGTTACAGGCACCGGTCAGAACAAGATCTCCGGCTGCTGGTTTGACGGAAAGCTCACAGGTATTACCAGAAGCGGCGGTATTCTGGGCGGTGTTTATGGCAATAAGGGAAATATCGAAGCCAGCATTGAGCACTGCCTGAACACCGGTGAGATGCGTATTGAAATTGGACAGGCAGGTGTAGGCGGTATCTGCGGTACAGCAGAGACCTGGTCCATTCTGTATGTGGACGACTGCCTGAATGCTGGCACTTATCAGACCTTTGGCACGGGTAAGTCTGAAAGTAAGCATATCGGCACCCTGGTGGGGACTGTTACAGAAACAGACGGTGTGGGAAGCAAAGCGGTTGTCACCGATTCCTACGGTGTCAGAGAATACTATGAAAGACTTGTGGGCTGGAAGCACGGTGACGAGGGTGTTGACTGGAATTCCATGATGTATGTGGACGCAGCTGAGTTGATTGGCTACGATGGATACAGATGGACCTCTCTGGACTTTAAGGATCATTGGGCTGTCCGCAGCAATGCCTGCCCGGTGCCTGCGGCCTTTGCAACGGAAAAGCTGAGCACTGCAGGTGTAGTCAGAATGGTGGATTATAGTTGGTATGACCCACACAGGACCACCAATACCGTCCGCACTTTCCAGCAGCTGTACGGTATGGCGCGGCTTTGGGAAGTTACCAATCTGTTTAAGGGAGAAACGGTTTTGTTGGGCGCGGATATTACCATGAATAATGGTAATGCATCCGAATGGGCAGAAAATGCACCTGCCTATGTCTGGGAGCCTGCAAAATTCAACGGTACCTTTAACGGGCAGGGACATACCATCAGCGGCATTTATGTAAAGGGCGGAACAGAGGATAATTATGTCGGCTTTTTCCACCGTATTTATAAAGATGGCACGGTGAAAAACCTAAAGATTAAAAACAGCTACATGGAAGGCACCATGGCCAGCACGGAACGCGGTGCCACAGGCAGCATTGCCGGCAGAAGCAACGGCATTATTGATACAGTTTATAGCGATGCCATCGTGGTCAATAGCGCCCGGATGACCGGCGGCCTTGTGGGTATGATCACCGGTGAAGGTGAAAATCGGATCAGCAATAGCTGGTTTGACGGAACAGTTACGGGCATTACCAGAACCGGCGGCATTTTGGGCGGCATGTACGGCAACAAGAGCGATATCCAAGTAATCATCGAAAATTGTACCAATACCGGCCATGTTGCCGTGAAGATCGGTCAAGGTGATGTGGGCAGCATTTGCGGTATTGCAGAGACCGGTGGTAAGCTCATCATCTCTGATTGCCTGAATGCAGGCACCTATCAGACGATTGGCGATGATGCAGAAGCCAATACCCATGTGGGCAGCATCTTTGGTTCTGTTACGCAGAAGGATGATGTTGCCAGCCATGTGGCGCTGAACAATGTATACGGCGTGAGCGCCTTTTATTCTAAGCTGGTAGGCTGGAAGTATGGCGAAGAGGGGGTTTCTTCCTCTGCTGCAATCCTGCTGGATATGGAAATTTTGAAAGCGCAGGCTGGATATCGTTATGCGCAGCTGGATTATGCCAACGAATTTGCCCTGAATGAGGAGGGCATTCCTGTGCCTAAGGCATTTGGTGTGATCACAGTGGAAGCTGCCGATCTGGTGGATTACAGTTGGTTTGATGCCGAAAAGAGCGAATATGTACTTACAACTGCAGCACAGCTGGAAGCATTCAATGTGCTGTGTAACGGACAAAACAATTATTTCTCCGGAAAGACTGTTAAGTTGGGTGCGGATATTTCCGTCAATGAAGGCAAAGCTGCCAATTGGGCGGAAGCAGCCCCGGAAAAAAGCTGGACACCCATTAACTTCAGCGGCACCTTTGATGGCCAGGGCTATACGATTAGCGGCTTATATGTCAATTCCACGAAGCAGTATACGGGCCTGTTCAGCACCGTAAACAGCGGTGCGACCGTTAAGAATCTGAAGTTGGTCAATAGCTACATTGAAGGCAACGGCAGTGAGACCCGCTCCGGTGTGGGTAGTATCGCAGGCCGCAACCACGGTACCATTGATACCGTATACAGCAATGCCATTCTGAAGAACAGCAAGCAGATGACCGGCGGCATTGTGGGTATGGTTACCGGTGCCGGTGAGAACATCATCACAAATTGCTGGTTCGATGGAAAAATCGATTCTATTTCCGGCACCGGCGGCATTTTGGGAAGTAGCTATGGCCAGAGTGCGGTGATTGAGCACTGCCTGAACACGGGTAAGCTGAATGTTACCTCCGGTTCTCAGGTGGGCGGTCTGTGCGGCTATGTGCAGGGTGCGGCAAATGTGAAGATCACAGACAGTCTCAACGCAGGCGAACTGTCAGCAGCCGGGGGCGTTAAGCAGATCGGTGCCATGGTTGGTTCTCTGCATAACAACGGAACACTGGTGCTTACAAACGCATACGGCGTTAAGAACTTCGCAGAGAAGGGGATCGGCTATATCAGCAGTGGCACCTTCACCGATAACGGATCGTCTGTCCATAATTTGGACGATCTGAAGGACTATGGCGCATATCATCAGACAGCTCTTGATTTTGAAGGTGGATATTGGGTGCTGAAGAAGGATGCAACTCCCACGCTGGGCGCTTTCGATACCGCTGATCTGAGTCTGGAAGATGCAAAGAATTTGCTGGATTATAGTTGGTATGACGAAAACAGCGATGCTTATTTCATCAGCACGGCATTGCAGCTGCTGGCCTTTAACGAGTTGTGCGATGCAGATACAAATTATTTCGCAGGCAAGACGGTTGCCTTGACTGCCAATATCAATTTAAGCGGTGCAGACGTCTCCTGGGTGCCAATACCCTTTGGCGGCATCTTTGATGGTCAGGGGCATACCGTCAGCGGTGTCAATGTGGTTGGTGAGGATGCTGGCTTCTTCAGCGTCATTAACGGCGGTGCAACTGTGAAGAAGCTGAAGATTGCCGACAGCTATTTTGAGGGCACCCGGAATGCCGGAGGCATTGCCGCTGTAAGCGATGGTGGTAAGATCAGCAACTGCCAGTTTGCAGGCACCGTTGCCGGAGCAACCGCAGGCGGTATGGTGGGTGAGGCCAAGAATGGCGCGTTGGTGGAGCACTGCCTGAATACAGGTACCGTGACCGGCACGCAGAACGCCGGTGGCCTGATCGGTTTGGTGCAGTCTGCTACTTTAAGTGACAGTCTGAACGCAGGAACATCGGGTGGCGCAGCCACCAACACGGGCTCCATTGCAGGCAGCAACGCAGGAACGCTGATAGCCCAGGCTGTATATGGCATCCAGGAATTTGCAGTTGATGCCATCGGTAGCGGCACAGTAACCGGCAGCTATGCTGTGAAAGCAACGGCGGACTTGCTGGGTTACGGCGCATATCAGTGGACTGCCCTTGATTTTGATGGTGGCAACTGGGTGCTGAAGACCGATGCGCTTCCTGCACTTGGTGCATTTGATACATCTGATCAGGATGTGGCCTCCGGCGAGTTGCCGGATTATACCTGGTATAGCGAAACGGCTGAGAATTATGTGCTCAGCACAGCACGGCAGCTCCATGGCTATATGCTGCTCAAGGACACGATTGCAGATAAGCCCATTATCCTGGGCGCAAGTGTGTATGAGATTGCTACGGCAGATCAGCTGCTTGCATTTAACGCGCTGAGCGCAGAGGTGGATTATTTTGCAGGCAAAACTGTGAAGCTTATCAACAATATTGTGCTCACCGGCGGATCTGCAACAAAAGCGAACTGGACACCGGTAAGCATTAAGGGCATCTTTGACGGTCAGGGTTATAGTATCGGCGGCGTATATGTCAAGTCAGGAACTCAGTATACCGGCCTGTTCCACACGGTCTACACCGGTGCTACTGTTAGAAATTTGAAACTTGTGGATAGCTATATTGAAGGCAACGGCAGCGAAACCCGTTCCGGCGTGGGTAGTATTGCAGGCCGAAATTACGGCATTATCGATACGGTTTTCAGCGGTGCAACCGTGAAAAACAGCAAGCAGATGACCGGCGGCATTGTGGGCATGAGCTATGGCGGAACCATTACAAACTGCTGGTTTGACGGAACGATTTATGGCGTAAAAGCCACCGGCGGTATCCTGGGAGGCACATATAACAGCACTGCTATTATAAGCCATTGTATGTTTACCGGAACGATCATCGACGGACATAACAGTTCAAAAGCATTGATCGGCGGTTTGTGCGGATATGCCCAGAACAGTGGTACGAATACGGCTTCGGTGACGATCCGTGATAGCTTGAGCGCAGGTATACTGGAAAGTGGGAGCACCTCTCAAATCGGTGCGATCATTGGCGGTGCAACGAAGGCAATTACAATTGCCAATGTGTACGCTGCAACGGATACCGGTTTCGGCAGTAAGAATTATGGCTGGACCGGCGTTGCCCCGGTGGTAGAGGCGGATTCTGAGGTGGTAATCGGTGCCCTGGCAAGCCTTTGTGACAGCGGTGCTGAAAAGCTGGATTATAGCAATTACTGGACCGTAAGAGAAGGCGAGATTCCCATGCTTACAAGTTTTGTGGAATGGGGAAAAACCCTGGGTAAATAATTCAGCTGCCTGAATTTGGAGGAAGAGATATGAACAAGTTTTCAATCCAGAAAACCGGAATATGGCAGCGGCTGCTTTGGGCAGCCCTGCCCATCCTCTGCGTGGCAATGCTGTTTGCGGCATGTGAGGCAGGGAATGAGGAATCCTTGGTGCTGTTTGAAGAGGGCGCATACAAGTATACGCTGGTGTATTCTCATCAAAGAGAGGATTGGGAGGACACCGCCATTGTCAAGCTCTATGACGGTTTGGAGGATCTGTGCGATGTGAAACCGGAGCTGATTGCCGATTCTGAATTGGCGGAAGCAAAAGGAAACAAGGAGATCCTCATTGGCTCCACAAATCGCGCAGAAAGCAGTTTGCCGGAATCGTTAAGCGAGCAGGACAGTTATTGGTCCGTGGCGATCACCAAAGATAAAATCGTGATCAACGGCACCAATGAATATGCCATTGGCTTGGCAGTGGATCATTTTCTAAGTCAGTGGACGGAAGAAGCTTCCGTAGGAACACTTGTGATGTCTGCGGAATGGACAAAAGAGGTAACCATGAAGGATTATTACAGAGAAGGGTGGCTGTTAAAGAATATTCCCGCTTATCAGGGCGACAATATTCTGGCTACGAATTTGTATCAGTGCGGCACATATTTGACGCAGTACGGAACAAAGACTGCCGCCAATATTGTGATGCAGAGCGTGCTGCAGACGACGGCAGAAGAAGCCGCCGGTTATGTTGAAATCATGAAGACAAACGGTTATGCAGAGGAAAGCCATACCGCTATTGAGAACAATCAGTTTTATCGTTTTGTGAAAGACAATCAGAGAGTATATGTGAATTTTTATGGCAATGAAGGCCGTGCGACCATCGAACTGGACGAATCCGGAAAGCCTTCCGCAATGCTTGGTTCTTATACCTATGCGCCTAAGGCAGGGGAGCAGACCGAATATTATATGTTCGGTCTGAAGATGGACCCTTACGGCTACTCTCTGAAGCAAGAAAAGAATACCAGCGGTTACATTGATAATGGCGCATGTTTGGTGGTGAAGCTGGCAGATAACAGTGTTATTCTCATTGACGGCGGTGCGGCCCAGCAGATGGAAACGGAAGACGCAGACCGTCTTTACAATTTCCTGCGCCAGATCACGGATACCCCAGAGGGTGGCGTGATCAAGGTGGCTGCATGGTATATCACTCACTTTGATTCTGACCACACTTGCGGATTCAGCGCAGCCATTGTGGCAAATCCCGAGCGGTATGATCTGCAGCGGCTTGTGTGCAATCTGCCGGATCTGACGGTTACCAGCAAGACGGATTATAACGCAATCGTTTCCCCTAACAGTGCGGTTCGAAATCATTATCCCAATGTGCAGGAGATCCGCCTGCGCACCGGTGATGTGCTTCAGCTGGCGGATGTGACGATCACAACCTTCTTCTCTCACGCGGATTTTGCGGATGAAGCCGGCAAGTACAACACCACCAATTTTAACTCTACCAGCACCGTTGCTATGTTTACATCCTCTGCAGGAATGAAAATGTTGATCACCGGTGATAGTATCGCAAAGTCTGAGAGTGTTTATTGCACCAATTTCTCTACTGAGAGCTTTAAATGCGATATTATGCAGCAGCCCCACCACAACCGTACGGATATCTCTACGCTTTATGAATATGCCAATGCCCAGGTAATGCTCTTTACCCAGGCAGTGGGCACGCTCACAGAGAATGCCACGGATAAACAGCGTTCGGACTTGGCAAAGCAGTGGTGCTCAGAATGGTACTGCGGAGGCACAGAGACTGTTGGTTTCCGTTGGGCAAATGGAAAAGCAGAGTTAATCTATCAGGAACAGGATATCTATAATTAACACGCATGAAAGGAGTGAACCGGACTATGAAAACCAGTATAAGGATAAAACCCCATAGGGAACACACCAAAAGCGTGCTTGGGCTGGAGATTTGGCAGGCCAGATACTTGTATTTAATGCTGATACCCTTTTTTATATGGCTGATCCTATTTGATTATGTTCCTATGGCAGGCAATATTCTGGCCTTTAAGGACTGGAAGGCTGTGGAAGGAATCTGGGGCAGCCCCTGGGTAGGATTAAAGCATTTTAGACGGATATTTTCCACCCCCGATGCGGTCAAGGCAATTATCAATACTATCGTACTTAGCTTACAGCGAATTATCTTTGAATTTCCCGTGCCCATTATTTTGGCGCTGATTACTACGGAGATGCGCGGCCGTAAGGTCAAAAAGATCTATCAGACTGTTTTGACTTTCCCGCATTTTCTTTCCTGGGTCGTGGTTTCTGAGATATTGATCTCTTTGTTTTCTCAGGCCGGTGCTATTAACTCTGTGCTGGCAGCATTGGGTTTAGAATCGATTCCATTCCTATCAGACAGCGATTTCTTCAGAGGAATGCTGTTCTTTACCCATAACTGGAAGGAGATGGGCTGGGCGTCTATTATCTACATGGCCACCATCAGCTCTATTGATCCAGGCTTGTATGAAGCTGCGGAAGTGGATGGTGCGTCGAAGCTGCGTCAGATGTGGAGCATCACACTGCCGGCTTTGCTTCCGCTAATCTCCATGCGCTTGATCCTGAAGGTGGGTGCGATTATGAACGCAGGCTTTGGACAGATCCTAACCATGCGAAACTCCGTTGTTTCCAAGGATGTACAGATCCTTGATACCTTCATTTATGACAGAACATTTAATGCACTGCCGAATTATGGATTTTCCACAGCGGTTGGTTTGTTCAAGGGCGTTATTAACTTTGCGCTGCTGATGGTCGCCAATCAGGTGGTGGGTAAGCTCACCGGAGAGAAGATGTGGAGTTTTGAAAAGCGCAAGAAAAAGCGGGGGTGAGGAAATGTCTAAATTAAGTCTGAAACGCAGAGGAAGGAAAATTACGCTCTTTGATGTTGTTATAAGCGTGATTATGACGGTCCTTGTGATCATGATCGTTGTTCCTTTCTGGAATGCCATCGTGATTTCTCTCTCTACCAATGAATTTTATATCAACCACCGGTTTGCCCTGTGGCCCGGTGAATTCACTTTGAGCAATTATGCGGCACTGTTCTCCCGGGGCTCCGGCCTGATCACTGCCTATGGTAATACCATTTGGGTGTCCATCATCGGAACGGTGGCGGGCATGGCGGTCATGACACTGGCGGCTTATGCCTTCTCCCGGAAATTTCCCGGTCGGCGGATCGCGTTTATGGTCGCCATCTTCAGCATGTATTTTGGTGGCGGTCTTGTGCCCACATATCTGAATTTAAAGAGCCTGCATTTGCTCAATACACACACAGGCGTGATTATGCTGACGCTGGTGTCTGTTAGCCATATCATTATCATAATGAAGGGCTTCGAGGCAGTTCCAAAGGAACTGGAAGAGGCCGCGATTATTGACGGCGCCAATGACTTTGTTGTGTTTTGGAAGGTTAAGCTGCCGCTGAATAAGCCCACCTTGGCAACCTACACCTTGTTCACCTTTGTGGATCTGTGGAACAGCTGGTATTGGCCTATGCTGATTCTGACAGACCCCGACAAGTCTTTGCTGCAGGTGTATTTGCGCAATATCGTCAGTTCTGCCAGCCGGATTGCGGGAACTGCGGATGCAGTGGCAGGAAACTCTTTCTCAATGGGTGTACAGATGGCATGTATTTTGGTGGTCATTCTGCCGGTGATGCTGATTTACCCCTATGTGCAGAAGTATTTCGTCAAGGGCATTTATGTTGGCTCTGTGAAAATGTAATAATATCGAATGGAGGATTTTATAATGAACAAGCTTGTGAAAAGAATTGTAAGCGCTGTACTCATCGGGGTCATGTTGGTTGGCCTGTTGGCAGGCTGCGGTGGAGATAAGCCGGGCTCAAGCAACATTGCTGCAGAAAGCGGCAACTATGAGGAGAAGATCTCCTTCACCATGACTAACTGGTACAGTATGATCAATGCAAACGCAGGTTACGACTTGGAAGAAGACGCTTATGTTCAGTGGGTTTTGGATAAGTTCAATGTGGAGATCGATGCCTGGGCCCTGCCTAGCTCCTCTGATTCTCTAAGCACCACCCGTCTGTGGCTGAATGCCGGCACGGTGCCTGAGTGTTTCCTGATCAATACCACGATGCCCATGGCTGAGCTGCGCCAGTATATCGATATGGGCATGATGAAGCCTCTGCCCGAAAATTGGAAAGAGTATTGGCCTAATTTGGCGGCTATGACCGAGGCTACCGGTTATCTGGAGGCCGTGACCATTGATGGCCTTACTTATGCTATCCCTCACGCAACATATTATGGCTATGAGGAGTACGATCCTCTGCCTGAGCATAAATCCATCCACTTCCGTAAGGACTGGGCTGCTAAGGTCGGCATGCCGGACCTGGGTGCTGACGGCAGCATTAAGCTGTCTGAGCTTGCGCAGTATCTGAAGAAGGTGGATGAGGCAGGCCTGTGCTCCAAGCCTTACCTTGCCGGTACTATCAGCAATGCGCTGCCCATGTTTAAGCTGGCTAACGGCATGAGCAATGACCACGATTTCGTCAAGACTGACAGCGGCTATGTCTGGCAGCCTGCCACAAAGGAATTTGTGGATGTGATCAAGCAGGTAAATGAGTGGTATGATACTGGCCTTTTGGATCCCGATGCTTATGTCACCGACTCCGATACCGCATGGGAGGAGTATAAGAACGGTCTGTCACCTGCGGTTTACAACAGCGCCAGCGTTGGCGTGTATCACGATATGCTTGATGATATTTTGAAGCGTTCCGGCTTCTTGCCCAGCAATTCCGAAGAGCGGGCAAAGCTGTGCGATATTTACGCAATTGCGGCTATTGAGTCCGAGGACGGCAAGGTATATTCCAATGCTGTTTGCAATTACTATACCATGCATGCCTTCAGCCCCAATTGCCCCGATGCCACTATGGTGCGCATTTTGGATATGATGGATTATTTCTGCACCCCCGAGGGTCAAATCGGTGCTATCAACGGCATTCCCGGCACCGACTGGGAGCTGGATGCAGATGGCAACTATGTGGTTTTGAATGAGGAATTGGGCGCAGGTGAGTATGGATCCGCCTCCCGTTACTTTGCGGTATGGGGTACGGCTGATGACAGTATTTCCTCCATCCCCGGCGTTTCCGGCTATCATGTAAAAGAGCAGGAGCTGGTGCGCAATATGTATACCGTCAAGGAAAATGGCGTTGTATTCCCCATTGATATGCATATTGAGCTGCTGGACACCGATGCGAAGAACAATTACAGTGCCGGTGTTGCCAGTAAGGTCACCAGCGTTGTTATCAGTTCCAACGATATTGATGCTGATTGGGCTGCTTATGTAAAAGAATATAAGTCTATGTATGAGCCTGTGCTGGAGGACCTGAACAATCAGTAACAGCTTCAATAATGCTGGCTTTGGCGTGCAATGGACAGCAATGCCATACGCGCCAAAGCCCGGCAAGAAACAGATAAGGATTGATAAGAATGGAACAGTTTGATGTGATTTTACTGCTGGGCCACAGATTGTTCGATGATGGAACACCCTGCCTGAATACCCTTGCCCGAGTAAGATTGGCAGCGGATCTGTGGAAGAGGGGAGTGGCTCCCGTCATTGTAGCCACCGGTTACAAAGGATATAACAATGAAAATCACAATACCACGCAGGCGGATGTGATGGCAGATATGCTTGTGCAGCTTGGCATTCCCGACGAATGCATCATCCGGGAAAGGAAATCCAGAACCACCTGGGAAAACCTGAGCAATGCCAAAAAGCTGCTTGGTAAGGAGCATTTTACCGCAGCGGTGGCCACATCCGATGCCCAGATGCCCCGGGCGCTGTATATGTGCAAGCGGCAGGGGATCCATGCGAAGGGATTCCCGGCACTGCTGCCCCATGATAAGTATTGGCGGGCCAGAAGAAGGCTGGAACGCTTGTTTACTTTTGAAAACCATGTGGGTTGGAGCGGAAACCGGCAGCCAAAATGGTTTCTCCCTATCCGGAATCTGCTGATGAAACGGGACAAGCGGCTTTCCAACGAGCCCTATGAGATTTACAATGCCGCCCTTCGCAAGTAAGGGAGAGCATAAAGAAGGGTAAAAGAAAAATGTACGATTACTTAATTTATGATTTTGACGGAACACTTTCAGATACCTATCCGGTATTTACAGAAGCGTTTTTGAAACTGTTGGAAAAACATAACCTTCCCAGGGATTGGGATACGGTCTACGGACTGTTGAAGCAGTCTATTGGCGCAGGGTTGAATCATTATGATTTTCCTGTGTCCAAGAAAGAAGCGCGTTTGGAATTCGAGAAGATTTATGAGCCCATTGCCCTGGAAAAGCAGCAGCTGTTTCCGGAAGCGGAGGGGATTCTTCGATTGGGGATGGAGAAGGGTAAGAAAAACTATGTGTATACCCACTCCGGCCTTTGGGTGTATTCCCTGATGGAGCGAATGGGTATTCGTGATTGTTTTGAATTTGTTCTGGATTGCACCTATGATTTCCCCAGAAAACCGGCACCGGATGCGCTGAATTTCCTCATTGAAAAATGCGGCATTGATAAATCCAGAGCCCTTATGATTGGAGACCGGGACCTGGATATTGAGGTGGCCCACAATGCCGGAATCCATGCCTGCTTGTTTGACAGTGAAAACTTCTATCCGGATCTGCAGGCGGAATATAAAATAAGCTCTCTAAGTGAACTGAAAGAGATCATTTCATTATGAAAATTACATGGCTGGGGCAGGCTGGCTTGTTGATGGAAACAGAAGGAGTCAAGATCATCATTGATCCTTATCTTTCCGATAGCGTCAAAGCCATCAACCCTAAAAATTATCGCCGGGTAGCGGTAGATGAACGGTTTTTGCAGATGCAGCCGGATGTGCTGATCTGCACCCACAACCATCTGGATCACACAGACCCGGAAACCTTAAAGCATTATCTGGACCACGACGGCGGCATTACGGTGCTGGCACCGGAGGCGGCATGGCAGGAAGTGCGGAAATTCGGTCATGACCACAACTATGTCCGCTTTAACCGCCATACCCAATGGACCTATGGAAAGATTCGCTTCACAGCTGTGAAGGCGGAGCATTCCGATCCTCATCCCATCGGTGTTATCATAGAAGCCGAGGGCATGGTGCTGTATGTCACAGGTGACACATTGTATAACACAGATATTTTTGCCGATCTGCCGGAACGCATTGATGCAGTCTTCCTGCCGGTGAACGGTGTTGGCAACAACATGAATATGGAAGATGCCAAACGGTTTTGCGAAAAGATCGGCGCAAAAAAGGCCGTGCCTATGCATTGCGGCTTATTTGACAGTATCGATATGAACGAATTTAACTTTGAACCGAAGGTTGTGCCAACCTTTTATAAGGAGATCCAACTATGAAGGTAACGGATATCAAGATTTTTACCGTTGACTGCTTCCGCACCAACTGGGTGTTTGTGAAGGTCTGCACCGATGAGGGGATCAGCGGTGTGGGCGAAGCAACCCTGGAGTATAAGGAAAAAGCACTTTGGGGTGCGGTTGAGCATATCAAGGAATACCTGGTGGGCAAAAACCCCCTGGATATTGAAAAACACTGGCATTCTATTTACCGGGATGCCTACTGGCGGGGCGGTCCTGTGCTCATGTCTGCCTTGTCCGCAGTGGAAATGGCACTGTGGGATATTTTGGGTAAATACCTGAATGTTCCCGTATACCAGCTGCTGGGCGGCAAGGTGAATGATAAAGTTCGCATTTATGTTAATTGCTGGTTTGCCGGAGCGAAAGAACCGGAGGAATTTGCAGCTAAGGCCAAGGAAACCATGAAGCGGGGTGTAACCGCCATGAAGTGGGATCCCTTCGGTAAGAATTATTTGAACATCTCCAATGCAGAGCTGGACAAGGCTCTGCGCAATGTGGCAGCAGTCCGGGAAGCGGTGGGCGATCAGGTGGATCTGCTGATCGAGGGTCATGGACGGTTCAATATTCCCACCGGCATTAAAATTGCCAAGGAGCTGGAGCAGTTCAAGCCCATGTTTTTTGAAGAGCCGGTGCCGCCGGATAATCTGGATGCGTTGAAGGCCGTAAGGGATAAATCCCCCGTGGCTATCTCTGCGGGTGAGCGGCTGTACACCCGCTGGGATTACCGAAAGATGTTTGACTTGATGGCAGCGGATTATATCCAGCCGGATATTTCCCACGCCGGCGGCATTATGGAGCTGAAGAAGATCGCGGCGGAAGCAGAATCCCGTTACATTCCCTTTGCCCCCCACAATCCCTCCGGCCCGGTTGCCAATGCGGCAACATTGCAGCTTGCAGCCACCTGCCCCAATTTTGAAATTTTGGAGATCGTGTACAGCGATGTGGAGTGGCGAAAGGATGTTACCAACGAGAGCTTGGAGTATAAAGACGGTTATATGACCATTCCTGATAAGCCAGGCTTGGGTATCGAGATCGATGAAGAGGCTTGCCTTGCCCATCCCTATCAGCCCCACACTTTGCGGCATTATACCGGCGCATTGACGGATGTGCGGCCTGCCAAGTCTGAATTCTATTTCTAAGGAGCAGCACCAATGAAAAAGACAGCATTGATTACCGGTGCATGTATCAACACCGGCGTTGCTATTGTGGAAAAGTTTGCCGCAGAGGGCTATGATGTTGTATTCACCGGCAGAAGTGCCGAAAGTGTGAATTCTGCCCAGCAGCGGTATCAGGAAAAATATCCTGATGCCAGCATCAAGGGCTATGCGGTTCCTTCTCTGACAGAAGAAGGTCTTACCAATGAAAAAGCAGTGAAGGAACTGTTTGAAACATTGGACAAGAAAGGTATTTTTGTGGAAACGCTGGTATTGAATGCAGCGGATCAAGGGTTGGGTCAAAAGATTTTTGAAAATCCTCTGGAGGATTTTACCCGTGTACTGAACACCAATGTGGTTTGGAATTACTGCCTTTGTGAGCAGGCAGCAAAGCGCATGAAGGAGCAGGGCGGCGGTAATATCGTGTTTGTGAATTCCAACACCGCATACCGTGCCATCCCCGACCGCATATCCTATGTGACCAGCAAGGGCGGTCAGCTGGGGCTGATGCGTGCATTGGCAATGGATCTGGGCAAGTACGGTATCCGTGTAAATGCGGTGCTTCCCGGCATGATCCGTACTGACCGCTGGGTCAAGAATCCTGATTTTTACGCGAAAGTGCCCTCCAAGTATACACCTATCGGAGATGTAGCCAACGGAGAAGATATTGCAGATGCAATCTATTACTTTGCTGCCCATGCCCGCAATACTACCGGTGCAGAGTTGGTGGTGGATGGCGGCAACACCATTCAGCTATATCCTATTATCCCGGAAAATTAAAGAACGGGATAGCCGCTGTTGCGGTACTCTTTGGCATAAGGAGTTATGCAATATGAAAGATCTAAAGCGATTTGTGTATGAAACAAGTCCCTTGGCACTGCCGGAAAATACGGTGACGGGGGAAAAATATCGTTTCACGGTTTTGACGCCCTCTTTGATCCGCATGGAGTACAGTCCTAAGGGGAAATTTGAGGACCGAGCCAGCCAAAGCGTGTTTTTTCGAAATTTTCCGGAAACGGAATTTACTAAGCAATATCAAGATGGCATTTTGACTATTGAAACGGAAAATCTTTTGCTGACCTATCGTGAAAACGCTGTTTTCGCAGAAGACAGCTTATCCATCCGGCTAAAAATAGAGCCTGCTTCCACATGGCACTTTGGCGATGAGATCGAGGACCTGGGAGGAACCACCAAAACGCTGGATGATGTAAACGGCGAAACCCAATTGGAAAGCGGTGTTTGCTCCAGAAACGGCTTTTCTGTGCTGGACGACAGCAAAACCATGCTGTTAAACGGGGAAAACGGTTGGGTAGAGGTTCGTGAGCCGGATACCCTTGACTATTATTTCTGGGGCTATGGCTTCCGTTATTTGGATGCGGTGAAGGATTTCTATCGCCTTACCGGCGCGCCGCCCATGCTGCCAGCTTATGCCCTCGGCAACTGGTGGAGCCGGTATCATAAATACACCCAGGAAGAATATCAGAAGCTGATAGAGCGATTTGAGAAAGAAGAGATTCCTTTTTCCGTCAGTGTTGTGGATATGGATTGGCATGTGGTAGATATTCTGGAGGAACTGCAGGAGAAGGATGCGCCCCAAAACGGCTTCTACAATTTAAGCAACGGCTGGACGGGCTATTCCTGGAATAAGACGCTGTTTCCTGATTACAAAGCCTTCCTAAAATTCTTGAAGGACAAGCATCTGCATACCTCTTTGAATCTCCACCCCCATGCCGGTGTCCGCCGTCATGAGGATATGTATGAGCAGATGGCACGCAGCTGCGGCATTGACCCGGAAAGCGGCGAGCCTGTCCGGTTTGATATTTTGTCGCCGGAGTTTATGGAAAACTACTTTGATATCCTGCATCATCCCTATGAGGAGGCAGGCGTGGATTTTTGGTGGATGGATTGGCAGCAGGGCACTTCCTACTGGTGGATCCACGAAGGAAATAAGGACGGAAATATGCGGGACGAACGGGAAGCTTTGGACCCCCTTTGGATGCTGAATCATCTGCACATTGCGGATATCAAGCGCAATGGAAAGCGTCCCATGTTCTTCTCCCGTTTCAGCGGTCCGGGATCGCACCGTTATCCGGTGGGATTTTCGGGAGACACCTATGTAACCTGGGCATCCTTGCAGTTTCAGCCTTACTTCACCGCAACAGCTTCCAATATCGGCTACGGTTGGTGGAGTCATGATATTGGCGGGCACATGGGCGGTTACCGGGATGATGAACTGCTTGCCCGCTGGATTCAGTTTGGCGTATTCTCGCCAATTAACCGCCTCCACAGCTCCAATACGGACTTTATCCGGAAGGAGCCCTGGTGCTTTGAAGAGAAAACAGAGAAAATCATGAAATACTGGCTCCGGTTCAGACACCGTCTGTTTCCCTATATTTACACTATGAATTACCGCAACCATACGGAGCTTGAGCCGTTGCTGCAGCCCATGTATTACGCATATCCGAAAAAGGATGCAGCCTACGAGGTGAAAAATCAGTTCATGTTCGGCAGTGAATTGATGGTTGCACCCATTACGCAGCCCAATAACCCCATCACCTGCAAAGGCAGCACAAAGGCTTGGCTGCCCAAGGGCGATTGGTTTGATTTTTTCAGCGGACTGCACTACACCAGTAAAAAAGGACGGATGTTGTCTGTCCACAGAGATCTGGGCGAATATCCTGTCTTTGCCAAGGCCGGTGCTATCGTGCCATTGCAGAAGCATTATCTGCTGGAAGCGGGCGATGATTTGGAAATTGTTATTTTCCCCGGCGCGGATAATTGCTTCACTCTTTACGAGGATGCCGGAGACGGAAACGAATTTGAAAAGGGTGAATCCCTCCGGACGGAAATGGTCCTGCAGTGGAGCGATGCCCCGGTATTCACAGTGAAACCTGCAAAGGGTGCGCTTTCCTTGCTTCCGCAAACAAGAAACTATCAGTTCGTACTCAGAGGTTATGGGGAGAATATTTCCGTAAAAGCGTTGGTGGATAGCAAGGAAATCTATACGCAGGCAATTTACGACCAGGTGACCCATTCCGTGACCGTCAATCTCTCGGCGGCACCTGCTTCTGAGATCAAGCTGCTGATCAGCGGCCAGAGATTGATCACAGATAATGGCACTTTGCTAAACCGCTGCTCTGAGCTGCTGCAGAAGATGCAGTTGGAAGTAGATACAAAGGTGCAGGTGATGAAGCTTTTGAGCGATCCTAAGACCACCTATGCAGGGAAGCTGAGAAAGCTGAATTTCAAATGCGCAAAGAGCGCAGCACACCAGGCGGTAGTGGATGCGCTGATGGAACAGATCACCTTAACGGAATCCTATTTACCGTAAAAATCCGAAAATTCATAGACGGCAGTTGCGCAGTTTGCAAGGTGAGATATTGCTCCTGCGAAAGGCTGACTGGCGGAAATGAAACTTTGGCTTTTTAATAATGGTATGCAGTAAGATCATTTCCAATTTCATAGCTGCTGCCGGAGCGGAGTGGTGACCCGCCCGGTGGAGTCCGGTATGGAAAGAGGAAAGCTCTTTGCCGTGTACCCAAAATAATTATTAGGAGGAAACAAGTAATATGGACACTATGTTGAAGCGGCTGCTTAGCTTTGCTGTTGCCCTGGTCATGGTCCTCGGACTGTTGCCCTGGAATCCAGTAAGTGTCTATGCAACCGAAGAAGTCTCCGAGGAAACAGAAGCTGCCGAAACGGTAAGCTTCACTTGTACCAATCCCAACCATAACCATGAGGGCGAAACGGTTACATGGACGGCTTGGAATGGCACAACGAATTTATCCGCGTCTGGCCACTACTATTTGGAAAATGATGCCAGTAAAAGTGGCGGTTTGACAATGAAGGGCGACATTGTTATCGACCTGAACGGAAAGACGCTTACAGCAGGGTCTGCTAGCTTCCGTTTTTACCTTTCAGGTGCTGACACTAATCTGACCCTTCAGAATGGTACTGTCTTGTTTAAAGCAGGTCTGACTATGACCAATGCAGGCAGCTTTGTCAGCGGTGCGAATGTAACAGGGCTTGCATTGTATATCAGCGGAGTAACAGTTGACGGTAATAACTGTACCACCAGCGCGAACGCTGGCCTGATCAACGCACAGCGAACCGGTAATACGGTTGTGATCAAGAATAGTACCTTTAAGAATTTTACTGCCACAACGGCAGGCTATGGCGGTGCTATCAATCTGTATAATGGTACAGCTACCCTGGAAAATGTGGTCTTTGAGAATTGTACTGCGAAAGATGGCGGTGCCATTGCGGTACGAAATGGCGCGGTTATGACCATGTCCGGCGATTGCCAGATCATCAATTGCGGTGAAAACGCCGTACTGGTTTCTGGAGACACCAGCTCCCTGACCATTTCCGGCGGTACTTATGATGTGGATGTCACCGATTATCTGGTGGATGGTTTGACCCAGGATGACCAGGGCAAGGTCGTGGAGAAGCCGGAGGAGCATATCTGTGACGAAAATGTGATCGTGGAAGGCGTGGCTGCTACCTGCAGCGCACCCGGCACCACCGCAGGCACCAAGTGCAGCGTCTGTGGCGAGTGGGTAACAGAGCCCACGGAAATCCCCCAGTTGGAGCACAGCTATACGGAAGTGCAGGAGATCGTGGCACCCGGCTGCACCGAGGATGGCTATACCATTTACAAGTGCGCTACCTGTGACGCGACCGAGCAGCGCGATCCGGTGACTGCCATCGGCGAGCACAGCTGGAATGATGGGGAAGTCACCACCGACCCTGCTTGCACGGAGGACGGCGTGCTGACCTACACCTGCTCTGTTTGTGGCGATACCCGCACCGAGGCCATCGATGCATTGGGTCACAGCTTTGGTGAGGATCTGCAATGCTCCGTCTGCGGTGCTGTGGCAGTTGCCTCCATTGGCGAGGAGTTGTATACCTCCCTGGAAGCTGCCGTTGCCGCGGCAAACGAAACAAGCGGTGCGCAGATCAAGCTTTTGCAGGATCTTGAGATCACCCAGGTGCTTACGATCAGTTCGACTATGACCATCACTGCGGATAAGGCAGTAACCATCACTGCCAATTATAGCGAAGCGCAGCGTATGATCAATGTCCGTGGTGGCGCGCTTACTCTTGCTGGCGCGTCCCAGGAGAACAAGATCACTCTGGCTGCCGGAATCGTAACTACCAACATTATTAACCTCTATAAAGACAATACCAACAGCTTGGTGCTTACCAATGTCCACCTGGCAGGTAATGTAGACTCTACATCTGCCAGTACCGCCCAGCATGGTCTGAGCAGCGATGGTGATAACGATCAAATTACTGCCACCAATGTGACCATTACCAATGTGAAGGGCAGCGGTATTCGTATCGCCCAGGCAGGAACCGTTGCGAAACTGGATAATGTGAACATTTCCGGCGCCGGTATACAGGGTATTCACACCGTCGGTACCGTAGAAATTTACAATACCCAGGATCTCAGCAATGCCCTTTCTATCTCTGACATAAGCGCTACCAAGGACGGTGAGGGTAATGGTATTGATGTAAAAACAGGCGGCAATGTGGTAAGCATGCTTACGGATGTTCCGGAGGGTGCTTGCCCCATTAAGATTGAGAATACTGCGGGTAGTGGTATTCTGGTGCGCAACGGCGTGCTGAATATTACCAATGTGAGCATCAACAATGCAGCCTGCGGCCTGAATCTCTTTATTGCCGGAGCTGACGCAACCGTTCAGAATGCGAATATCACCAATGCGCAGACTGCTGTAGAAACGATTGCAGACACCACTTTGACTGTGGAGAATGTATCCGTAGATACTTGTGACCACTCCAAGGTAAGCATTGCCGGAACCATCAACGGTGAGATCACTTATCTGGAGCACACCGAGGTCATTGACGAGGCGGTTGCAGCAACCTGCACCGCAACCGGTCTGACCGAGGGCAAGCACTGCTCTGTTTGTAACGAAGTGACCCTTGCCCAGGTAGAGACCCCCGTGGCAGAACACAGCTATGTGGACGGCGCTTGCTCCGTCTGTGGCGCAGAAGATCCCAATGTTTGCGTTCACAGCTATGTGGAGGAGATCACCACCGCCGCCACCTGCACCGAAAAGGGTGTGAAGACCTTCACTTGCTCCAGCTGCGGCGATTCCTACACCGAGGAGATTGACGCATTGGGTCACACCGAGGTCGTCGACGAGGCGGTTGCAGCAACCTGCACCGAAACCGGTTTGACCGAAGGCAAGCACTGCTCTGTTTGTAATGAAGTAACGGTTGCACAGACGGTTGTTGACGCACTGGGTCACAGCTTTGGTGATGATCTGCAATGCTCCGTCTGTAATGCTGTGGCAGTTGCCGCTATTGGCGAGGAGCTGTATACTTCCCTGGAAGCTGCTGTAGACGCAGCAAATGAAACAGAGGAAGCGGATACTATCACCATTTTGGGTGATGTGGTGATCAACTCCCGATTGGACATCACCACCGAAATAACCATTATTGCCGGTGAGGCGGTCACCATCACCGCCAGCGATGACTTGGATGCACATATGTTCCATATTGATGGCGGTGCGCTTGTCCTTGGCTCCGAAACGGCTAAGATCACTCTGGCAGCTTCCGTAGCAACCAGAAATATCATTAACATCAAAAATACTGCCGAAACAACAATCATCAATGTTCACATGGCAGGCAATGAGAATTCTGGATATATTGATACAAATACTGCAAGTGGCATGAATATCGATGCTGGTTCGGTCACTGCAACAAATGTGACCATTGCGAATGTTCCTAGCCGTGGCATTCGTGTTGCAAAGGGTTCTACTGCAAATCTGGATAATGTAAGCATTTCTGCTCCCGGTGGACACGGCATTCTTGCCATCGGCACAGTAAATATCTACACGGCGCTGTCCATCACGAACGCCGGTGCGAACGGTATTACGGTAGACACCAACGGAACGGTTGTAAGTTATTTTGAGGACCTGTCTGAAGAAATTTACGCCATCCAAATTGAAAATACTGAACAGAATGCTATCCAGGTGCGTAAAGGTGTGCTGAATATTACAAATGTCAGCATCAATACAGCACTCTGCGGTGTAAAAATCTCTGCTGCCGGAGCTGACGCAACTGTTCAGAATGCGAATATTGCCAATGCGCAGACTGCTATCGAATCCGTTGCAGACACCACTTTGGCTGTGGAGAATGTATCCGTGGATACCTGTGACCGCGCTAAGGTAAGCGTTGCCGGAGCTGTCAGCGGTGAGATCACTTATCTGGATCATACCTGGACCGATGCCACTTATGAAGCACCCAAGACCTGTACGGTCTGTGGCGCAACCGAGGGTGAGGCTCTGCGCGCCATCGCAGCAGTTACTGGCGTGAACTATACCAGCCTGGCAGAAGCTGTGGCAAATGCAAACGGCAATGTGATCACACTGCTGGCTGACACCACAGACAGCATTACCATCGCTATGGATGTTACCATTGACCTGGCTGGTAAGATTTTGGAGAATGTGACTGTTGCCGAAGGCTATGCACTGACCCTCATCGATACGGAAAACGATGATTACGCAGGCAATGGTTACGCAAAGGTAAACGGTACTGTCAACACCTATGCAGAGGTTGACGGCAAGAATTATATTGTCATGAACAACGACGGTCAGTTGTCCGCACACCGCTATGAAGTGGTTATTTCTCATATTTCTCTCAAACCCGATGCAGATGCCCTGGGCTACAAGGCAACCCTGCTGGGCGATGCGGCTGTGCAGGCTGCAGTTACCGGTTACGGTTTTGATATGAGCGTGTCCGGCGGTGAGGTGGTGACTGTTCGTAAGGATGGCACCTTTGAGAATGGCCAGTTTACTCTGCGGCTGCAGAATATTATGGCATGCAACGGTGGCGAGCTGCCGATCAATGCGCAGGCCTTCGTGATCTTCGGTGAGCAGATTGCAAAGAGTGAAAAGCAAACCACTACCATGAAGGATACCATTTTGGCAGTCAATGATTTGACCACCCTGTCCGATGCACAAAAGACTGCTGTGGGCAAATACTATGACGATCACAAGACTGTGATGGCTGCCTGGTTTGAACAGGTAGATACAAACAATATTGACACCTGGTACACAGAAGAAGCATAACGTTTTTTCTGCAGGGCGCGCTGCAGCTTGCAGCGTGCCCTCAGAGATAAAGGAGTATGAAATGAAAAAAGCATTATCTCTGATGATTGCTATTGCATTGGTGGCAATTATTTTGCCTTTTGCATTCTCTACCAATGTATTGGCGCAAGAGGTTACTTTGTCTTCCGGCGGTTCTCTGGCCGATGCTCTTGCGCAGGTCGCTGACGGCGGTACCATCGTAGTCGATGGCACTGTGGCTGTGACCGCCGCTCCCGGCACCCATGGCAAGACCGTCACCATCACCGGTGGTACGCTGGATTTTACCGGTTATGAAGGTAATTTGTATTTGGGTGACCATATTACATTTGAGAATCTTACAATGAATTTTCGCGCGGATGTTTCACCTGCGCCTGCTATCTATGCCAATGGTTACCAGGTGAAGTTTGGTGAAGGCGTAACCATGCCCAACCCCGTTCGGGTGTTTGGCGGCAAAAATGGCGGTACCACAGCCTCCACTCACTTGACAGTGCTGTCCGGTTATTATACCGGCATCTATGGCGGCGGCAACAATACCGATATTACAGGCGATGTCTATCTGTATGTGGGCGGCAATGTTAACAAAGATATTGACACTTCCAGCCATGATCACGATTACTGCGTCCATGGCGGTAGCTACATCTCTGCGGATTCCAGCAAAACCATTGGCGGAACCGTTACCGTGGTATTTGCCGACGAAGCAAAGGCTAATTATGTTTATGGCGGCAACCAGGGCGCAGGCAACGGTACCATCAACGGCGGTATTCATTTGACTGTTTCCGGCGGTAACCTTATGAGCGTTTACGGCAGCACCCATGGCAGTGGCAGCCTGACCAGTGATGTAAATGTGTTGATCTCCGGTGGCACCATGGCGCAGCTGTTTGGCGGCAGTGAGGGCGGCCCTGTGACCGGCGATGTGAAGGTGGATATTACCGGCGGTACTATTACCCGTCGTGTTTATGGCGGCTGCTATAATGACTATGATAATGGCTGGGGTTCTTCCAATTACGTTACCGGTGAGATTGTTTTGACCTTGCACAGCGGTGCGAACATTGATTTCTCTTCCAGTAGCAGTGACAGAGCCATCTATGCCCATAGCCGTCACAGCACTTTGTCCGCAACAGAGGTATCCCATCTTGTGTATGCAGATGCTACTGCCTATGCAAAATATAAGGATAATGTAAAGGCTCAGGATTTGGCTATGCAGCTGATTATGGGCTCTACCAGCGCAGCGGATCATATCCACTACCACACCTACACCGCTTCCGGTGCAGTCTTTACGCAAAATTGTATTGACAGCAGCTGTTCTGCCACCGCAACTCTGGTGGTCGAGGGCACACCTACCTATATTGATAAGCCCGTAGAGCCTGCTAAGGTCATCTATAGCGGCAGCTGGTTTGGTGGGGAGCTGGATGTTGCTTATGCCAATAATACCGGCATTGGTACGGGCACTGCTTCTGTGACTTGCGGTGGCGCAACCGCATCTGTGGACTTTGAGATCACAGCAGCCGATATGGTTATGAACGGCCAGGCCTACGCCAGCTTCAGCGATGCCATTGCTGCGGCAAAGCAGACTCCCGGCGCGGATACCATTACCCTTCTGCAGGATGTTGAGGTTTCCACCTGGACAGTGATTAACACCGATGTGACGATTACTGCAAATAAGGCAGTGATCATCAGCGCAGCCGACTCTCAGACCGGCGGTATGTTCCGGATTGTCAGCGGCAGCTTCACCGTGGAAGGCGCATCCGAAGATGCCAAGATCACCATTGCTGCGGGTAAGAATACTACTCATATTATCTCTAATAACGGTGGTAATGTGGTGCTTACCAATGTTGCATTGGCAGGAAACGAAAATTCAGTGCATACCGGCAATCATAAGACACATGGTATTTTCAATTACGAAGGAACGCTTACCGCAAAGAGTGTGGATATTGCCAATATCACCAAGGGCGACAGCATTTATGTGCTGGATGGTACTACCGTGAATTTGGACAATGTGACCATCTCCAATTCCGGCAGATACGGCGTCAAGGTCAAAGGCACGCTGAATATTTCCAATAGCGTTCACAATGACCACGCATTGTCCATCAGCGGCAGCATCGATCATGCTATCGATGTGGAAAATGGCGGCAGTGTGGTCTGCGATTTTGATAATGTAGCCGAAGATAGCTATGTGATCAATCTTTTTGAGAACATGAGAAAGGGTCTGAATGTCCGCAAGGGCGGCAATGCAGAACTTTCCTATGTAAATGAAGCCAATTAAGCATCCATAGAAATAACATCACAAAAATGGAGGATTCCCTTCGGAATCCTCCACTTTTATTTTTATATCATGTCGATACTCTTTGTATTTAATAAAAAGTAGTATATTGGTAGTAAATCAGAAACAAAGTGTATTTTATCGCGGAATATTACGGCTGTTGCGGTGGGGCATCCCGATATTCACTGGGGGTAAGACCCGTATGTTTTCGGAAGGCCCGGTTGAAATTGGTGGTATTGTTAAAACCGCATTGCAGAGCAATTTCCAGTATGGTATATTGATTGTTTTTATCCACCAGCAGGGAGATTGCTTTTTCAATTCTCTTTGTGATAATATAGCTCCACAGGGAAACCTGGAAGAAATCCTTAAACAGGGAGGATAAGTACGAAGGGGAAATATGAACAGCGGCAGCAACATCGGAAAGGGTAATGGGATCTGCCAGATGCAAATTGATATAGTCCACGGCGTTGCGGATTGCATGAACATTTTTCCGCTTAAAGCTGCGGGATTGACCTGCAAAGTTATGCTCCCGGATCAGTGTGACCAGAAAAATATTCAGGTAGGACTTCACAAGCAAAGAGGACTCCTGCTTCTGCTGCTGCAGCTCATCTTTGATTTGCAGCAGTGTATTTTGCAGAAATCCGGCATTTTCAGCAGGAATTCTGTTTTGAAAGCTGTCACTGTGTGTAAAACAAAGATTGATACAGCAGTTGCTTAAACTGTCGAAAGAAGAACCGAACAGATAGCAAGGCTCAAAATGCAGCGTTAAAAGATTGATAGGGGCAGCGGTAGCTTCTGTGATATAGTGAAATTCGTTGCTGGAAAACACAAAGACATCCCCGGCTTTAATGGGGTAGGTTGCATTACCTGCGCAGTAGGTACCTGCACCGGACACGACATAGGAGATCTCAAACTGTGTATGCCTGTGCTTAGAGATGGGCCGGACATGAAAGGATGTTGTGACATCGAACATTTTCAGTAGAATATCTCCGCTGTTGGAACGGATCTCACCGATTTGCTTCTCCATTTCGTGCTCCTTTCGAATTCGTAAGATTGTTTGATGAAACAATAAGATATTTGCTGAAAAAATACAACCTAACCATTATAGTATATAGTGTAAGTACTCGATGGAGCAAAGTCAATAACATAAATCTTTCAAAATAGGAAAAATTTTGCGAAAATTGGGGCAAATTGCAATTTTTATCACCATATTTTGCTGGATGTAAAAATTGTGAAATAATAAGAAAGTTATAGAGGTGGACGCAATGTTGCAGTTTAATTCCAAAGAAGATATTATCGCTATGACTCCTCTGTGGAAGGGAGAACGGTTCCCTGATGGCCGGCCCAGAGTACCGGATCGTTATTTGGAGGCGTTACGGGAGATGACGCTGGAGGAATTGTGGAAACCGATTTTTGTACAGGGCTACGAAAATCAGTTTATTTCTATGAAGTCCCTGTACCCGGAATTTGATGCCAAGGGCGAGCTGAATCATAAGCTCATTGGTCGTGCAGTCACAGCTGTTTATGCCCCTACTCGCCCGGACTATTTCCAGGTGATGATGGATACCGCTGCAGCACAGGGCTGGTCCGGCACCCCCAATCAGTGGGTGATTGAGTCCCTGACGGACGGTGACGTTATTGTTATCGATATGTACGATAAGATTTACAAGGGTACATTTTTGGGCGGCAATCTGACCACAGCGGTGAAGAATAAAACCAAGACAGGCGGCGCTGTCATCTGGGGCGGTATCCGGGATATTGAGCAGATGCAGAAGGTTGGCGTGCAGGTATATTACCGTGGTGTGGATCCTACGCCCATCCGTGAGTTTGTTATGACCGGCTTTAACACCCCCGCTCGTTTGGGCGACGGCAGAGAGGCGGCAATCTGTCTGCCCGGTGATATTGTCTACGGCTGCAGCGGCGGCGTGCTGTTTATTCCGCCCCATCTGGTGGCAGAGGTGGTAGACGGTGCTGCAAAGACCCAGGTCAAGGATATTTTCGGTTTTGAGATGATTACCGAAAATAAGTTTACCCCTGCGCAGATCGACAAGAACACATGGTCTGTGGAAATGCTGGATTTGCTCATGGAGTTTATCAGAACAGATCCCCGGGCGGAAAAGTACCGTGGTTTGGATTGGTCCCAGGAGTACGATATGGCCAGAAACGGTGATCCCAACGACGACCAGTCTGCACTGTAAAACAGGGGGCAATCCCTTTGCAGGGAACAGGAGTTATTATGAAACTAACTGACAGCAACAGAGTTCTTTTTGGTGCCCATATCGGCGAGCACGGCGTGGATAAGGAGCAGATCCTCCACGATATCCGTGTGTGTTGTGTGGAGCGGGGAATGAACTTTGTAATTATTCGTACGCCCCGCAATAAGGCGGTGGAGCCGGAATTCTTTCTTGAATGGGCACAGTATCTGAAGGACAACAAGGTCTATTTCATGTTTCTGTATACCATCCAGCATGCCCCGGCTGACCGCATTAGTCAGTTTACACCGGAGCTGGTGACCAAGATCAGACAAATTGCCGGGGAATATTTCCTTGGGGATATGCTGGGGGAGCTGGGCTGCGTATTTTGCGGCAAGCTGCCCGGGTACTATATTCCCGGGCATCCGCCTATGCCGCCGCAGAATGTGGCGGATATGCAGGAGGGTAAGGATAATTACCTGAAGGCTGTGCGCAATTTTGTGGATATTGAAAAGTCTTTGGGCATGGATCAGGTTGGCATTGCTGTAGTGGAGCATTCTGCGCTCATCAGCCGGAATATGGAAGCCGGTGTTACGGTTCCTTTTGAAGAGCTGATGGGATGGGACCCGGAGCCTTGCATTGGGGCAGTTCGCGGTTCTGCCCGGACTTATAACAGTCCGTATTGGGGCGCTTATTTTGCCCATGAGTGGTATGCGGGTTTTTATCACCAGGATGCGTTGAAGCGCAAGCGCCTGGAGCTGGAATACAAGTATGCGTACATGAACGGTGCAGGCGCATTATGCCACGAAAGTGGCGACGAGCGCATTCGTGCCTATGGCAGAGATTTGGAGCGTGACAGCGTAGTCAGCACCGAGTGCCGCAATTTTATTAACAGCTTTGCCGATTACCTCAAAAATGATGAAAGGCCTGCAGGACAGCCGGTTACTAAGGTGGCATTTATGTACGGCAATCTGGACTGTTGGCGCGGTGCCAGCTTCGGTTGCTTCTGCTGGAGTCAGTTTGAAGGTGAGCAGTGGGGCTACAATGAACCTGAGTGGAGTTGGAAAATTCTGCAGGAGATCGGCAAGAAATATAAGTGGTATGAGTCTAACAGCTTTGCTTGCCACGGAGCCGATCACTCCGGGCAGACCCCCTACGGTACTTATGATATTATCCCCACAGAGACATCTGTGGAGCTGATGCGGCAGTATGATACCATTATTTATGCCGGCTGGAATACCATGACGGAGGATCAGCTCCATAAGCTGGAGGCCTTTGTGGAAGCCGGCGGTACACTGCTGATGTCTGCTGCCCATTTGAACACCGAAACTGTGCGTGACGGGGCGTTTAAGCCCATCCGTGGCGGCGATGTTTCCCGGCTTTTTGGCTGCAAGCTTACCGGGCAGGTATTCGCCAATAACTATGGTATGAAGTTCCGTGGGGACAGCATGGTGGATGGCTTCCTGTACCCCTGGAGTCTGAATAGCTATAGTGACCCCCAGATGGCCAATGGCTTTGTGGACTATGCGGTGATGGAAGTCAGTGGCGGCACAGTGGCGGCAACCATTGAGGACAGCTTCCATTTCCTGGATCAGCCCGGCATCCCTGCGTTGATTGAGAATCGGCTGGGTAAGGGCGTGGCAATTCTGATGGGCAATGTAAACTACCCCGGCAGAGATGCTTCCTATCCGCTTTACCGATTTATGGTGCGGGAGCTGCTGCGAGTGGGGGTCTGCAAAGCAAAGGTGCGGGTGGTTGGTCCGGATGCACTGCGGTACAGTGTCTATTCCGACGGTACGGTATATCTGCTGAACACGGATTATGACTGCAGCTTCATTGCGGAAATTATCGGTGAGGGCTACCACAAAAAAGTGGAGCTGGCACCCATGGAAATAAAAAATATAAAAACCGGTATTTCAGTGGAATAAGAGGGTTTTGCTTATGAATAAGAAAAAAGCGTTAGTAACCGGATCTTCCAGAGGAATCGGACGTGCCATTGCCATTGCTCTGGCGCAGGACGGTTACGAGGTGATTTTGCATTGCGCCGGCAATGTGGCAAAGGCAGAGGAAGCAAAAGCACAGATTGAAGCGGACGGCGGCACAGCCAGGATTATCAAGGCGGATCTTTGCGATCTGGATGCTACCCGGACATTGGCGCAGCAGGCAGGAGATGTGGATGTGCTGGTGCTCAATGCATCCTTACAGGTTCCCGAGCAGTGGAGCAAGATCAATACGGAGGACTGCCAAAAGCAGCTGAATTGCAACTTTGTATCCTCATTGCTGCTGATCCAGGCTTTTGTGCCCGGCATGCAGAAGAAGGGCTGGGGGCGGATCATTACCATTGGCTCTGTGCAGGAGCGAAAGCCCCATCCCAATATGCTGATTTATTCTGCTTCTAAGGCAGCGCAGACCAATATGGTGCAGTCACTGTCACTGCAACTGGCAAAGGATGGCATTACGGTCAATAATATCGCCCCCGGTGTGATTTATACGGATCGCAATGTGGAGGCTTTGAGCGATGCGGCCTATGCCCAAAAGGTGACGGCGACGATCCCGGTGGGCTTTTATGGAGAGCCGGAGGATTGTGCCGGTATGGTGCGGCTTTTGTGCTCTGAAGCGGGCCGATATATTACCGGACAGAGCATTTATATTGACGGCGGTAAGGGTGTACAATGAAAAAGGGTTTTCATATCTACATTGCTTCCTGCACACCGGATGGCGGCATCTACCACTATTTATGCAGGGACGGCCAGCTGCAGTTCAGGGGAAAGACTGCGGCAGACAGACCTATGTATTTAATTGTGGAAGAGGATATGCTTTATGCGGTTTTGCGGCAGCCCTATGGAGATTCTGAGAACAGCGGCATATGCCATTGGAAGATCCGGGAAGACGGTGCGTTAACCCAGCAAAGCCGGATCGTCAGCACCGGCGGTCGTTGCGGATGCCATTTGGCGGTGGCGAAAAACCGGGTCTATGGGGCAAATTACCTTTCCGGAAGCGTTGTGATGCTGCCGGAGGGGAAATTGGCGGTCCATCAGGGCTCCGGGCCACATACTGTCCGGCAGGAAGCCGCGCATACCCATTTTGTGGGAATGACCCCGGATGACCGGTATTTACTGGCGGTGGATTTGGGGACGGATTCTATTTATATGTACACGCCGGAGTTGGGGTTTGTGGATGCGGTGGCAATGCCTGCAGGGCATGGATGCCGGCATCTGGCTTGGTCAGAGGACGGCCAATATGCTTTCTGCGTCAATGAATTGGCATCCACGGTCAGCACTTTGCGCTATGCTCAAGGAAAGCTTACTTTATTGAACACGGTTTCTGCGCTGCCCGAAAACTGTAAGGTTGAGAATACCGCTGCAGCGATTCGCGCAGAGGGTAGTTGGGTTTATGTGTCTAACCGCGGCTGCGATCAGATTACGGTGTTTCAGCAAAAGGATGGGGTGCTGTCCAAGCCCGTTTTTGTGGATGCGCAGGGGAGCAGTCCCCGTGACATTTATCTATACAACAATCTGCTGTTCTGCGCCAATGAGGGCAGCGATTGTGTGAGTGTATTTGATTGCATGGATGGGCAGCTTCGGTTTCAAAATCTGCGCTTGCAGATTCCAAAACCCTTGTGTATCGCAGTGAAAGCAGAATCATAAAAAATTGCGCTTGCCGAAAGCAAGCTCAATTTTTTATGATTCAGACCGACGCACCAGGATTAGAGTGTCAAACACCTTTCTTTGCTCACTGGGGCGGTTAATGGTGATGATGTTTCCGTTTTCGTCGTAAATGGAAAGGTTACTGGAGCCGCCGCCATCCACATGGAAAGCGGTTTCTGCGCCCAGATCCAGCATCATTTGGGAATTTTCAAACAGGGTGCAGCTCATGGAATGCTCCGGCTGACGGCCGTCAATGGCCGCCATGATAATAGTGCCGTCCTTGCGAAGACCCAGGGTGGTTCGGGGATCCAGACCTTTGATGGTCTCGTCGAAATTGATTTTGCCGTCTTGCACCAGGAAGTGGGTAAAGCTGGTGGCGTACACCAGCTCGTCCTTGTGCTGAGGATAGGTTTCCACAGTGCCGTGGATGATCCGGTTGTCGGCGGTCATGCCCAGCCAGCGGCGGCCCAGCTCTACATTTCCGCAGGTCATATGGGGCTCGGAGTAGGGGGGTGCGATTTCAATACCGTTGCGGATGCTCAGACCGTAGGGGCGGCAATGATCTTTCCGGCGGAAATAGCCGCAGTTCATACCGGCGATCACATCGTGACCTTCCTTTCGGCAGGCCTCCATATGCTCCGGCACAAAGGCGGTGCAGTCGATGGTGCCGTAGCCGCAGTTGGCGGTACCGGTAATCAAATAGGTTTTTGCAGGATCTGCGATCAGAGCATAGGCGGCGAAGGTGGCGCCTTCTTGCCGCTGATAGGTCATGCGGATCAGCTCAATGCCGTCCTGGGGATAAGAGACTTCCTTGTGAAGAAGTGTAATTTCATGATTCGTGACAGTACACATAGCTTTATTCCTTTCCAAATAACCGGATGATTTGTTCTTATTATAGATAATGTATAAAAAACTGTCACAAACAATCTGCCTTATTTTTGGAATTATCTTATGATACATATAAAATTTCATAAGATTGTTCAAACACTAAGTGAGATATTTAGCGAAATTGTATAATCAATCCGTTACAATAATGGTGGATAGTTATACTATGAAAAATAGTATTTAAAATCAGGAGGAAATAATTATGAGTTTCAATGCTTGTTCCAACCCGTCCGATCTGCGGATCACCGATATGCGGTTTGTGGATATTGATGGGGCCCCTAAGCGCTGCACATTGCTCAAGATCATGACCAATCAGGGTATCTGCGGCTACGGTGAGGTCCGTGATGCATCCAGCAAGACTTATGCGCTGATGCTGAAAAGCAGGATCATTGGCGAGAATCCCTGTAATGTAGATAAGATCTTCCGTAAGATCAAGCAGTTTGGCGGACATTCCCGGCAGGGCGGTGGCGTTTCCGGTATTGAGATTGCCTTGTGGGATCTGGCCGGTAAGGCTTACGGTGTTCCCGTTTATCAGCTGTTGGGTGGCAAGTTCCGCGATGAGGTTCGCATTTACTGTGATACGGATGTGGATGGCAAGCATACCGGTCATGATATGGGTCTTGCGCTGAAGGCAAGAATAGATATGGGATTTACCTTCCTGAAGATGGATCTGGGTATCGGCCTTTTGCTGGATGAGCCCGGCACGCTCAACGCCCCCCTTGGCTTTATCGATGATATGAAGACCTATGCTTCCCATCTGCTCAATGTGCAGGGTGGCAGCGTCACTGCGGATATGGTCAAGCATCAGAAGAGCTATTCCATCGTGACCACTGCCCATCCCTTTACTGGTATTCACATTACCGAAAAGGGTCTGGATTATCTGGAAAACTATGTCAGAGAGGTTCGTGAGGTCATTGGTTATGATGTACCTCTGGCCATTGACCATTTCGGTCATGTCTGCGTGGAGGATTGCATTCGCTTTGCCAAGCGCATGGAGCCGTATAACCTGGCATGGATGGAGGACATGGTTCCCTGGATCTACACCGATCAGTATGTGCGGCTGAAGAACAGCTGCGCGGTTCCCGTCTGCACCGGCGAGGACATCTACCTGAAGGAAGGCTTTGAAACGCTCATCAAGGCCGGCGGCGTTTCCGTGATCCACCCAGACATCCTGACCTGCGGCGGCGCACTGGAAATGAAGAAGATCGCCGATATTGCCGACGAGCACGGTGTGGCTGTGGCGATCCACATGGCAGAAAGTCCCGTGGCTTGTATGGCAGCAGTACATACCGCAGCAGCCATGCACAATGTGCTGGCGCTGGAATTCCACTCTGTGGATGTGCCCTGGTGGAAGGATATGGTCAAGGGTCTGCCCGATCCGCTGATCGAAAATGGCTTTATCAAGGTTCCTGAGAAGCCCGGTCTGGGCATTGACGAGCTGAACGAGGAAGTTCTCAGAGAGCATATCAACCCCAACATCCCCGGCTACTTTGAGCCTACGGATGAATGGAATATGGAATTCTCCAACGACCGTATTTGGAGCTGAGCCACATTCCGACTTTATTAAGGAGGTAATTATGGCAAATATTACGCATGCGCCTCACGGTCAACGGTTGACTGACAAAAAAACAAATCCTTTTATAAAATACATGCGCAAAAACTGGATCTTGTATTTATTCGTGCTCCCCACGATTCTTTGGTTTATTGTATTCCGCTATTTCCCCATGCCCGGTGTTTACATGGCATTTACCCGCTATAAGGGCATTGGCAGTATTTATGAAGCCAAGTTCGTGGGCTTGAAGTGGTTTGAAAGCTTCTTTAGCTCTGCCTATGCAGCGCAAACGCTGAAAAACACTATGCGCCTATCTCTGTACTCACTGTGCACATTCCCGCTGCCGATTATTTTTGCGCTGATCGTCAATGAGATCCGCAGCGAGAAGTTTAAGAAGGTGAGCCAAACCATCGTGTATGCGCCCCACTTTATCTCCCTGGTGGTTTTGGTGACCATGCTGAACCTGTTTTTGGACAGTAAGGGCATTGTGAACACAGTGATGATGCAGCTGGGCCTTGATAAAATCGATTTCCTTTCCAGCGATGCGGCCTATCCTCATGTGTTCGTATGGTCCGGCGTTTGGTCCACTCTGGGCTGGAGCACCATTATCTACACAGCAGCCCTATCCAGTGTAGACCCCGGCCTGCATGAGGCGGCAAAGCTGGATGGCGCATCCCGGCTGCAGCGGATCTGGCATATCAATCTGCCCACCATTGCTCCCACGGTGATCATTCAGCTGATTTTGCGCGTGGGCAGCATCATGTCTGTTTCTACGGAAAAGGGTATTC
>JAZNSR010000046.1:0-3575 GCA_045591335.1 Faecousia sp. | reverse complement strand
TATAGCCCCGGTCAAACTGCATGCCTTCCACAACTTCCAGACCGGTTTCGGCGGTCTTGGATTCTTCGATGGTGATAACACCCTCCGTGCCAACCTTTTCCATAGCCTCTGCGATCAGCGCGCCGATGGATGCATCGCCGGAGGAAACAGTGCCGACACGGGCAATGTCCTCAGTGCCGTTGACAGGCACGGAATTTGCCTTGATGGCTTCCACAGCGGCTTCCACAGCCTTCTCGATGCCCTTGCGCATGACCATGGGGTTTGCGCCGGCGGACAGATTCTTCAGGCCCTCGCGGGTGATGGCCTGTGCCAGAACGGTAGCGGTGGTGGTGCCGTCACCGGCAACATCATTGGTCTTGGTGGCAA
Organism: Faecousia sp.; assembly: GCA_045591335.1. GTDB lineage: Bacteria > Bacillota > Clostridia > Oscillospirales > Oscillospiraceae > Faecousia. Next base: position 3,209 of record JAZNSR010000046.1, on the reverse strand, counting down.
CCTCGCGGATCAGCTGTGCGCCCATGTTCTCAAAAGCATCCTCCAACTCCACTTCCTTTGCAATGGTCACGCCGTCGTTAGTGATCAGCGGTGCGCCATACTTCTTGCCCAAAACCACATTTCTGCCCTTGGGACCCAGGGTGACCTTAACGGTATTGGCCAGCTGGTCGATACCGGATTGCAGCTTTCTGCGGGCTTCCTCGCCATATACGATCATTTTTGCCATGATAAATTCCTCCTATCAATCGGTTACGATTGCAAGCACATCGTCCTGCTTCACAAACTTATAGTCCACGCCGTCCAGCTTGATCTCATTGCCGGAGAACTTGCTGACAACAACCTTGTCGCCGGTCTTAACGAGCATCTCCACATCCTTGGTGCCGGGGCCAACGGAAACAACCTCATAAATTGCGGGTTTTTCCTTATTGGTGGTTGCCAGGATGATGCCGGAAGAGGTGGTCTCCTCTGCTTCGGTCTGCTTCAGCAGAATATTATCTGCCATGGGTCTGAGTTTCATAATGTTTCCTCCATATCCAATATTTAGATTGCGTTGTACGCATTTATCTACCTTTTTAGCACTCAATATCTCCGAGTGCTAAGATATAATAACATATCTTTCCAAAAAAGCAAGACCTAAATACAAATTTTCGGTTAAATAATTGTAAACTTACGCGGAAAGATATTGCTCCGCTGCATGAACCGCCATAGCCCCGTCCGCCACCGCCGTGACGATCTGCCGCAGCTCCTTGCTGCGCACATCCCCCACTGCATAAACGCCGGGAAGGTTGGTTTTGGTGTCCTCCCCTGCCAGCACATAACCGTAGGCATCCAAAGCCAGCGCCCCCTGGATCCAGCCCGTGGCAGGCTCTCTGCCAATGCTGATAAACACGCCCTGTGCCTCCAGGCGGGTTTCCTCTCCGGTGCGCACATCCTGCAAAACCACGCCGTTGACCTTCTCCTCATGCAAAATCTCCGTCACCCGGCTGTTCCAGCGAAACTCCACATTCTGCGCCTCCATCAGCGGCTTATGATAGATCCTGGTGGCCCGCAGCTGCTGCCCCCGGTGGACCAGGATCACCTTTTCCGCCACCCGGCTCAACAGCAGCGCATCTGCCGCAGCAGTATTGCCGCCCCCCACGATCACAACGGTCTTGCCCCGGTAAAACATACCGTCGCAAGCAGCGCAGTAACCCACGCCCCTGCCCACCAGCTCCTGCTCCTCCGGCAAACCCAAACGCCTGGGGTCTGCTCCCGTGGCAATGACCACCGTACGGCTCTGCAGCTCCCCCTGGGAGGTGTGCAGCCGTTTGGGCTCTGCTTGCAGCTCCATAGCATTGACCTGGGCATAAATGGTCTGCGCCCCAAACCGCTGGGCCTGGCTCTGCATTTTCTGGGCCAGGGAAAAACCGTCGATACCATCCTCAAAGCCGGGATAATTATCGATTTGATGGCTCAAAGCCATCTGCCCGCCGGCAGCCAGCTTTTCCACCACTGCCACCTCCAAGCCTGCTCTGGCAGCATACAGCGCTGCCGTATATCCACCAGGGCCGCCGCCCACGATCAGCATATCATAAATCTTTTCCATATTGCTTCCTCCTTTTTGTATCAGTATAACCGCTTTTTGCCCGGTCTTCCGTGATATGATCACGATTGACATACGGATTGTTTCTTCGTATACTATATAAAGAAGGAGGTGCAGTCCGTGGAATTTGCAGAATTATTCCCTGTATGGGACAAACTGACGCCCCAACAACAGGCGTTGGTCAGCCAATCCCTGGTGAAGCAGCATGTGACCAAGGGCGAGGTGATCCATAACGGCAGTCTGACCTGCTCCGGCTTGCTGCTGGTAATCTCCGGACAGCTGCGGGCATACAGCCTTTCTGACGAGGGTCGGGAGGTCACACTTTACCGGCTGTTTGACCGGGATATCTGCCTGTTTTCTGCCTCCTGCATCATCCGCTCCATTCAATTTGAAATCATTATCGAAGCAGAAAAGGATTCGCAGGTGGTATTTTTGCCGCCCTATGTTTTTAAGCAGCTGATGGAGCAGTCTGCGCCGGTTGCCAATTTTGCCAATGAGCTGATGGCCACCCGGTTTTCCGAAGTCATGTGGCTTATGGAGCAGATCATGTGGAAAAGCATGGACAAGCGGCTGGCTGCCTTTTTGCTGGAGGAATCCGCCATTGAGGGCACGAATACCTTAAGGATCACCCACGAGGTCATTGCCAATCACATTGGCACCCACCGGGAGGTCATCACCCGCATGCTGCGGTATTTCCAGGGAGAAGGCATGGTCAGCCTGACCCGGGGCGCCGTGCAAATTACAGACGCAGCCAAGCTGCGCAATTTAGATTAAAGACCTTGCGTAGCAAGCTTTTTTGAACACCTCATCCGTCAAAAACCATTGCCTTATTCTGCTTTTTGACGATTGACGGCTTTCTTGACACTCTGAAAAGCCAAGCTGTATAATGCAGCTTGGCTTTTGCTATTCCCTTACTGTTTGGCGCATTGTAATTTGGCTAATGAATTATTTCAATTCCAATGCAGTCCAAACATCTTCTATATTGTAATTACCGTCCAATTTTAGATCGCAATCTAAACTGTCGTACATTCCGTGCTTAACTTCCAGCATTTTCTCGACGGGCACAGGTAAATTGCCTTTCATTCTTTCTTTGAATCTCTCTTTGATTACTTCTAATTCTGCATAAAGAACAATTCTAAATGTACCCTCAGGCAAAAGTTGAATATGTTCTTTCTCAGTAATCAGATAGATTATGTTGTTTCCCTCAAGCGATGCTTTTAAAATTGCTTTAAATGTTTCCTCTGCTGCAGACGGATTTTTCTCTAACCGCAAATAATCTTTTCCAGCGTAAATCGTTGCTCCTAGTTTTTTGCTAATTTTATTTGCCAATGTAGTTTTACCCACACAATTTCTCCAATAATTGCAATCAGCATTGTACTTACCTCCATAAATTTCAATTCCATTTCACTGGTGCGGTGCGCAACTATTAGACAAATTGGAATTTGTATGTTTGTTATGTGGTGCAATAATTCAGAAACACACTCTTTATATAAGACTGATATGTTGCGTCATCTCGGCCAATTCGGTAAAAGTACGAGTATATGAGAACCATATAATATTTCACATTATCCCAATTGCATTTACCAACGGACAGGTAACCCTCCACAAATAAAGAAATTTCTTTCTC
>JAZNSR010000045.1:0-21447 GCA_045591335.1 Faecousia sp. | reverse complement strand
AAGAGAAGCCCTACCGCTATTTCAATAGCAGTAGGGCACCTCGTGCAAGCGAAAGAAAATTCGATGAGCCTATAGGCTCGGCTGGTAAAAGGCCCTAAGGGGGCCTGTGCATACCACCGGCACGGCCGGTGGTTATGATTTGCAGTATTCAACGGCAGTTTTGGCGGCCAAAGCTGCGTTGTTGTAAACCAGCTGAATATTGGATGCCAGGGAGTTGCCGCCGGTGAGCTCTGCCACTCTTGCTAGCAGGAAGGGGGTGGTCTGTTTGCCGTGAATGCCTTTGGCCTCGCATTCGGCAATGGCCTGGTCAATGGCTGCGTTGATGGTGTCCAGAGGCATGGCGTATTCTTCCGGAATGGGGTTGGTCACCAGCATGCCGCCGGGGAAGCCCAGTTGATTTTGGGTTTTGAAGGCTTTTGCCAGGTCAGCGGGGGTGTCGATACGGTAATCCACCCGAAAACCGGACTGGCGAGTGTAGAAGGCGGGCAGTTCCTCTGTGCCGTAGCCGATCACAGGAACGCCCTTGGTCTCTAAATATTCCAAAGTCAGGCCCAGGTCCAAAATGGATTTTGCGCCTGCGCAGACCACCATAACGGGGGTCTGGCCCAGCTCCTCCAGGTCAGCGGAGATGTCCATGGTGGTCTCTGCGCCCCGGTGCACACCGCCGATGCCGCCGGTGGCAAAAATTTTGATGCCTGCCATGTGGGCAATGATCATGGTGGTGGTAACGGTGGTAGCGCCGTCCTCACCCCGGGCGCAAAGCACCGCCAGATCCCGGCGGGAGGCCTTGGCAATGGCCTGGCCCTTCTTGCCAAAATATTCAATTTCCTCCGGGCTTAAGCCGGCCTTCAGCCGTCCGCCGATCACGGCGATGGTGGCGGGCACTGCGCCGTTTTCCCTTACGATGCGCTCCACATTTAATGCGGTGTCCACATTTTGCGGGTAGGGCATGCCGTGGGAGATAATGGTAGATTCCAAAGCCACAACCGGTTTACCCTCTGCCAAAGCCTGGGCAACCTCCGGATGAATGTCTAAATAAGGATGCATAAGTGATCTCCTTTGTGTGTTTTCTTTATTTTATTATACGACCAAACAAATGTCAAATTCCAATTTATCCCTCAGCGGCAATGCGTAAAATGGGCAAAAGCGCTGTGTAAATCTGGTCAAATTGTGAAAGAGGCAGAGGATTCACCCCGCTGCCGGCTTCTATGGTGTAGCCCGGCTTGCGGAATTGTTGGATAAACCAGTCCTTATATCCGGCAAACGAGGAATTAAACGGGGTTTGCGCCAGACGGTAGCCGCTGGCATCTGCCATGCGCTGCCCCAATTCCTGGGCTCCTGGAATTTCGATCTCATTAAACTGCCAGTAGATTTCTTCTCCCTGGGTGTGCAGCGCCACCACCAGGTCCGGGTCGATCCTGCGGGTGTAGGCTGCCAAGGTTTGCGTTTCTACCTGGTCCAGGGGGAATCTGCCTACATAATCTCTGGGAGCGGGACGGATAAAACCCTGGCTGAATTTGATCTGTCTTGCCATAAGCCATTTGGCGGGATAGTTTAAATTTAAATCTGTGCCTAACAGATTGGCTTTCCAGCCGTCCGGAAAGGGGATTTGGGGATAATCCCGGCTGATCCTTTCTGCCAGCTGATATTGGGGCGTGCCGGGGCGGACCGCACCGGTCACCAAATCCACCCCGTCCGGGTCTACCATGGGCAGAAAATGGAAGGTCACCTGCTCTGCCAATTGCCGGGCGTCCACTCCGTCCAGCTGTCCGCCGGTGGCTATGGCTTCGGCCAGCTCCTCCATGAATTTTAAAAGCACCAATGCTGTGATCCACTCATTGGCATGGTGGGCTGCGCTGAAAAACACCTTTCGCGGGCCATTGCCTATGACCATGGCATAAAGGGGGCGTTGAAATGCGGTGGTGGATAAAACAGTTAAACGGGCAAAGGGATAGGTGGCTGCAAGGGCTTCCAGCGTTTGCCCGTTGATTTGGGAAGTAATGGGCATTTGGGTATTGACGATGGCCAAAATAATCACCTCTGAGCATTGTATGCCCAGAGGTGGTTTTTGTGAAAAAAGTTTATTCACCCTTGATGCGGGCTTCAATACGCTCCAAGGATTTTTTCATGGCGTTATAGGTGGATTCAGAAACCTTGCCGATATAGCCCTGATCATAGGCATACATGGTCTCGTGGGTGCGCACCACCCGCAGATATTCTTCGTCAGAAACGGTGAAAATGGGGGTATAGCTGAAATTGGTGATCTTGGTGCTGCCGTCGGGATATTGGGAGATCTCCAAATCCAGCACCACAGAGTATTCTGAACCTGCCCGGTCTGCATCGGAGAAGAAATCACCCAGGGAATAGGCAATAAATGTGCCGGCCTCCGGGTCAAATTCCATTTTTTGCAGATAGTGGGGGTGGGTGCCTAAAATGGCATCCGCGCCTTTTTCAAAAAGTAAATTGCAGATCTTTTCCTGGGTGGGGCTTACCGCATCGTTAAATTCACTGCCCCAGTGCACCAGTGCCACGATCAAATCCGGATCTTCCCGGTTTACCCGGTTCATAATAGAGGTGATCCGTTCTGTGTCCACGGTGCGGTAGTTACTGTCGTAATCGGTGTATAAAAGGTTTACGCAGTTGGTGCTGTTGGGGGGCAGGGTCATGCCGTCCATGCCCTTGGTGAACGCCACAAAAGCAATGCGAATGCCCTTGACAGTGCAGATGGTATAGCCGCCGCTTTTGTTAAAGCTGGACTGGTCCGGATAAACGCCCAGAGGCTCCATGCCCTCCTGCCGTACGGCAAAAATTGTGTCTGCCAGGCCGGACATACCGTTTTTAATGGAATAGGAATTGGCAAGCTGGATCAGATCTACGCCCACATCGTTTAAGGTGGACATCATGGTGTCCGGGGCGGACATATAGTTGCTGCCGTAGGGCGCACCTACCAGGTTGCCTTCGAAATTCAGCACTGCCAAATCGGCTGTGCCCAGCAAATGGCCCACATCCAAAAAGGCTTTGGTGTAATCGTGGCTTTCACCGCCGGATTCCACTACCCGGTCGGTCACCGTTAAATCACCGGCGGCTGCCAGGTGGATCACGGTGGAGGGAAGAATTTCTTCTTCTTTGCGGAAGCCGAATGGATCTGCCACCAGGAGGAAAATCACACAGCCCAAAACCAACAATGCACCAACAGCAATGAGGGCGCGTTTTATGGCTTTGCGCTTAGCGGCTTTTCGCCGTTTTGCCCGCTCCTGTTTACGGCGGAGCAAAGGATCTTGCTCTAAAGACACGGTGTTTTCCTCCTCTCTTTTCTGATTAAGTACATTGTACACCTAAAAGTGAAAATAAACAATAGAAAATTATCGAACACGCAATTCCCAAAAGGCTACGGCGCTGGCAGCTGCCACATTCAGAGAATCCACCCCGTGATACATGGGAATCTTTACGGTGTAATCACAGCCGGAGACCGTCGTAGGCGCAAGGCCGTCCCCCTCCGTGCCCAGCACCACCGCCAGCTTTTCTGCTTTATGTAAGACGGGATCGTCAATGGAAATGGAGTCGTCGGTCAGAGCCATGGCGGCAGTTTGAAACCCGTGGGCAGACAGAACGGCCATCCAATCCTGGGGCAGGAAGGTCCAGGGCACTTGAAATACTGTGCCCATACTGACCCGGGCGGACCGGCGGTAAAGAGGGTCGCTGGAGCCGGGAGTTAACAGCACCGCATCCATACCCAAAGCCGCTGCGCTGCGGAAAATGGCACCTACATTGGTGGGATTCATCACCTGATCCAGTACCGCCACCCGGCGGGCGTTTTGTAAGATTTCCTCCGGGGCCTTCAGGGGAGTCCGGTACATGGCGCAAAGTAACCCTCGGGTCAGCTTATAGCCGGTGATCTGCGCTAAAATATCCATGTGGGCGGTGTACACCGGCACATTGCCGCACCGCTGGATCACCTCCAGCCCTTCTCCGGCAATGAGCTTGCGTTCTGCCAAAACAGACACAGGCACGCAGCCTGCGTCCAATGCTCTGGCAATGACCTTGGGGCTTTCCGCAATGAACATGGCATTGGCAGGGTCAAAGCGGTTCATAAGCTGAGCTTCTGTGAGCCGTGCAAAGGGGTCCAGCTCCGGGGCTTGAAAATCTGTGATCTCTATAATATTGATCATCAGTCTCTTCTCCTTCCGAAAATGGACATAACATACAGCAAAAACCGCAGGAAGTATACGGCGGAGGTCACCAGGGATGCCAAATAGGTCAGCGCAGCGGCGGAAAGTACCTTCTGCGCTCCGGGAAGCTCCTCCTCTGTGAGAATATTCTGCTGCAAAAGCATTTGCTTTGCCCGGCGGCTGGCGTTGAGCTCTACAGGCAGAGTCACTAAGGCAAACAGCAGGCTGCTGCCATAAAGGGCTACGCCGACCATGGCTAAGATGAAACCCAGGTCAGAATTGCCGAAGGTTACAAAGGTATCCAGCAGCATGCCTGCCAGCACCAGGGGCCAGGCCATAAAAGAGCCGATATTTACCACGGGCACCAATGCGGTGCGCACCTGGTACAGGCCATAAGCCTCTTGTTTTTGCATCACATGGCCCATTTCGTGGGCAGCAACGGCAATGGCAGCAATGGAGCTGCTGTGATAGGTGGCGTCGGAAAGGTTGATAACTGCCTTTTTGGGGTTATAATGGTCTGTCAGTGTGCCGCCGGTTTGACCAATACCAATGCCCCGCACACCGTGGGCGGTCATTAAGGCCCGGACGGTGGCAGCTCCGGTCATGCCGGAACGGGCGCGGACCTTATCGTATTTTTTGAAGGTGGAGTTGACCCGGCCACTGGCAATGGCGGAAAATGCCATGCAGATCAGCAGGGCGATCATAAAACCGAAATAATCCTGAAAATACATAAACGGTTTCCTTTCCGTACAAGTAGGGGAGGGTCATTGACCCTCCCGTCAAGGTTTATTATGGTGGGAAACAGAGTGATCCGTTCCCGGGAATGCAGAAATGCATTCCTTACAAATCATTTTTCATAAGGCGGCAGATCTAAAAAGTAGCCGGTGTATTCCACATGGTAGCCGCTGTCCGGGAACAGATAATGGTGCAGATCAATGAGGTAATCATCGGTCATGCTGGCAATATAGTCCACCACCAGCTGGTTGGGTTCGGTGCTTTCATAAGCAACGGTCCGGGGGTAGGGGGACTGATTCACATAGTCGATATGGTGCCGGAAAATGGGAGAATCCTTTTTACCCCGGAGCAGATCCTCCAGAAGCTGCTCGTAGATCTCCGTCATCATAGGCTTTGCAATTTGCTCCAGCTTTATACGGCCCGGTTCATTTTCGTAGATCATGGAGTAGTTTTCCCGCTTATAGGTCTTGACTGCCTGGAAATGTTTCTGATCCAGCTTGATATAGGGCTTGCCGTAGCTGTTTTCAATGATGTTGACCACCAGATTATTGATGATCTCAGAGTTAACAGTGCCGATATCGGAGCTGGGGAAGGCGTTGTGTTCGATCATCTGAATGCGGGTGGCATCCTGGCGGTCCTTGCCCAAATAGGCAATGATATCGGAAATACGCACCACATTGCCCTCTAAGGTGGAGGGCTGGATCTTGTTGGCATAGCCGGGAATGGTGTAGCATTTTTCCAGCTCGGCATCAAATTGCGCAAAACTTTCCATGGGCACAGGGCGGTATTCATCCAGCTCGATCTCACCGTTGTGGCCTGCAATGCCCACCAAAGTCTGCAAGGTCAGATTCAAAGGGAATACTTTGTCCAGCACCCGTGCAGAGTGGATATTGTGGTTAAAGAAGCGGCCCGTGTGGTTGTGATAAAGCTCATTGAGGAATACCTCACCGGAATGGGCAAAGGGGGTGTGACCGATATCGTGACCTAAAGCAATGGCTTCGATCAGGTCCAAATTCAGGTTCAAGGCGCGGCCAATGGTCCGGGCAATCCGGGAAACCAGCTGTACATGCAGACTGCGGCGGGTCACATCGTCGTTTTTCACCAGGGAGAACACCTGGGTCTTGTCTGTATAGCGGTTATAATAGGGGCTATACATGATCCGGTCGATATCCTTGGCGAATTTGGGACGCCACACCGGGGTGGGCTTATCGTTACTGTGGCGGCGGATGGCCATGGTGTCCGGAAAAGCCAGGTCAGTATAGCTGCGTTCCAGTTTTTCACGCTCGATTTGCTCAGAAAGGGCTTGGGAAAGGCTCTCTTTTGCCATAGCGATACCTCCAATAAAAGTATTTTATAGTTTGGATATATACTATACTATAAATATGAACAAATTGCAATAATTCCGTAACTTATTGGAAAATTGCGCTGGTTTGCGGACCTAAAGTCACCGTATTGCCCTCCAGCTTGGCATCGCCGCAGCCAATATGATCTGCCAGCCTGGTGAAGCTTTCCCCCTCTAACGCTTTGCATTGGGAAAGATCCACGGTCAGGGCTTCAGAAGAATTGTTGTGAAGAAGCAAAAGCTGATTGCCTTCGTATTCGATCACAAAGCCGCCTAAATTCTTTTCCGGGGTGTTGACGCCCCGGTAGTCACCCCGGGCAATAGCGGGGTATTTGTGGCGGATGGCTAAAAGCCTGCAATAATAGGTATAAAGACTGTTTTCGTCCGTCATCTGCTGGGCGGCGGTGGTTTGAATTTGCTTATCCGCGGCATAGGTGGAGCCAATGGGATTTTTCACCGTGTCGCCGTCGCCCCAAAGCATGGCAAGCCGCCGGTTGGCATCGGTCATTTCGCTGCCCCGGGAGCCGCGCATACCCAGTTCCTCGCCATAATAGATCACCGGAGAGCCGGGACTGAGCAAATAGAGATTTGCAGCCATGCGGGCGAAATTCTCTGTTACAAATGCACCGCCGATCCGGTCCATATCATGGTTGGAAAGGAAGGACATAGCCATGCCCTTGGGGTTTCTGTCGGTGATCTTTTTTTGGTAAGAGGGAATGTAGTTCACATAGGTGGCAAGGCCCTGGCCCTTGGCAGCCTTTGCCATAACGCCCTCTGCCTGGGAAACGGCAAAGTTAAAGCAGTTCATGGCGGGGTAATAATCCAAAATTTCTCCCTCGCCGGACCAGCATTCGCCCACGCAGTAAATATCCGGGTCAATAGCAGTCAGCGCCTGCATATACCATTTCCAAAAATCTACACTGCGGGCGGTGTCACCATAGTAAATATACTTCACCGCATCAAAACGGAAGCCGTCAATGCCCATGTCCAAATAGAATTTGGCAATGTTTAAAACCTCCTGGCGGACGGTTTCGTTATCGAAATTCAGTTCCGGCATATCTCCGGAGAAGTTGCCCTCATACCAGCAGTCCACACCGGCAATTTTATGGTAGGAAATGCCGGGCTTTTTTTCAGCGGTGGTCACGCAGGCGTAATAATCGTAATAGGGATTGGCAGTATCGCCATCCATCCGGGCTTGCTTGAATTGCAGGAACCATTCGTGCTGATTGGAGGTGTGGTTAATAGCCAGGTCCAGAATCAGCTTCACATTTCGGCTGTGGCACAGGTCGATCAGCTCCTGCAGATCTTCCAGAGAGCCAAACCGCCAGTCGGGCGTGTAATAATCCTTGGCATCGTATTTGTGGTAGGAGGGGGAGGCAAAAATGGGAGAGAGCCAAATACCCTGGACACCCAGGCTTTTGCCGGAATGGATATCTCCGTCGTTGAGATAATCCATACGGTTGATAATGCCCCGCAGGTCACCGAAGCCGTCTTCGTTGGAATCGGAGAAAGAGCCTACGAAAATCTGATAAAAGCTGCGGTAGTTATCGTCGATGGGGTCTAAAGCGGGGGCTTTTGCGGCGGGGACTTGGGTGCAGCCTGCCAGCCCAAGCAAGACCGCCAGGGTGAGCATGATACTGATGAATTTTTTCATAGCTTAATCCTTTTGTTCTCTGTTTAATGTGGCATCGTCGATTTTGCCCCAGGCACCGCTGCCGCTGCCCTGGCATTTCACATAAATGCCTACGGTCATTACATCGCCTTCTGCGCAGGCAAGATCCGTGATGGTGCCAGTGCTCCAATTGCCGTAGGAGGTGATGGTCATGGGAGCGGTGGCGACCTGCTGACCGTTGATCTTCACATAGGCGTATACCTGGTGTTCGCCGGCATCCCCGCCCATAATGGAAATGCTGAATTTATAGCTGCCGGGAGTCAGATCTTCCACAGTCTGCTCCAGGGTGAATTCCACGGAATCCTTGGCAGGTGACCAAAAATGCATGTGGTAGCTGCCGGTCATGGAATCGGTAACCTTGTCCTCCACATAAAGCTGATCTGCCTTGCCCAGCTCCTGCAAGTTCCATCCGGTCAGATCTCCGGATTCAAAGCTGTAATTTTCCAAATAATTTAGCTCTGCCACGGTGATCTGGCAGGTGGTTTGCATATTTTGGGCAGAGCCGGTGACCGTATGCTTGCCGCCTGCTTCCATGGCTTTCAGCTGCGCATCGGTCACATCCCAGGTCACGGGCACTGCCGAACGGCTGCCATCGGTCATAATGGCATTGACGGTTTCCGGCAGCACCACGGGTGTGCCGATATCCACGGTCAGCGTGATCTCTTCCAAAGCGTCTGCCTTTAAAGTGCCGGTGTTGCCATAGCGCACCAGGTTAAAGATCCGCAGGGAATCCAGGGGCTTGCCGTTGGGGTCAAAGAGCGCTTGATTATCCACAGCGCAGCCGCCATAGTATTTGCCTGCATCGTCCGGGTCATAGCCCGCAGCGTAGGAGCTTGCCCAGCCGGAGCCGAAATTCTCCCACTTTTGGTGGTTTTCCTCCCAGGAGGTTTGTCCTACGGTGATCCAGGTGCCCTCCCAATAGCAAACGCCAATGCCGCCGGGAATGTTGGCAACGCAGTGGATCACATCCCGGATGCAGGTAGCCTGACCCTGGACGGTGTAGGGGTAGGATTTGGTGACCAGGCTGCCTTCGCCGATGGTGTTGCCGTTAAAATCCGAATCCTCCGGGGTGTAGGCATAGGAGGTCTCCACCACCATGACCTGCTTTTTGTAGGCCCGGTTGATTTGGCTCAGTACCTCAGACAGATTCTCCAATGTGCCGTGCCAGAAGGGATAGTAGGAGGAAGCAAACACATCGTAATCCACCTGGTAATAATCCAGCCGCCGGGCATGGTCAGCATAGCTGCCTGCCTTTTCCGGGTTGGCAAAATGGATGGCTACCTTGGCCTCCGGGAATACCTCCCGCACGGCCTTTGCACCGGCGGACATAAGGGTGGTGATGTTCTTCCAGTCAGTTTCGCCTGCCATGCCGCCGGTGGTCTCATTACCCACCTGCACCATACCCACATCCACTTTTTCAGCCTTCAGTTTTTCCAGAGATTCCTTGGTATAGGCATACAAGGCCTCGGTTTTTTCTTCCAGATTCATACCTTTCCAGGCCTTGGGCACCATTTGCTTGCCGGGGTCTGCCCAAAAGTCGGAATAGTGAAAGTTCACCAGCAGTTTCATGCCGTATTGGGTGGCACGCTTGCCAATGGCCACGGCGGTGTCGATATTGCAGTTGCCGCCGCCATAGCCTTTGCCGTTTTGGTCAAAGGGGTCATTCCAGACCCGCACCCGGATATAATTGATGCCGTTTTCTGCCAGGGTTTGGAACACATCCTGCTCTGCGCCTGCGTGGTTATAATACTTGACGCCGCTGGCCTCCAAAGCCGGTACTTGGCTGGCATCCATGCCAAAAATAAAATCCTCCGGCAGATTTTCCACCTTTTCCACAAAAAGCTCGCTGCCCGCCAGCTTGCCCACCGGGGCGTAGCTGACGGAAGCTTTGCCGCAGCCGGATAACACGCCCAAAGTCAGCGCCAGGGCCAAAAGCAAAGATCTCTTTTTCATGGTTCCCCTCCGTGGTGTTATTTGTCGATATGCACATTCAGATGTGGGTAGGTCATGGAAATGCCTTTTTGCTCAAAAATGGTTTTGATGTTCTTATTCACTTCAAACAAGGTGGCGTAATAATCTGCCGCATCGCAGTATATATTCAGAATATAATTTATTGCACTTTCCCCATAGCTTTCCAAAGCTGCCATAGGGGCGGGCTCAAAGAATGCGGTGGGCACATTGGCGGCTTCCTGCAAGGCCTCCAGCACCGTGTCCACGGGGCTGTCGTAGGAGGCGGAGACCCGGACGGTGACCCGCCGTTTGCCCGTGCCGGAATAGTTGACGATTTCCGCAGCGGTGACGGAGCTATTGGGAATGGACACCAACTTTTGGTCCGCGGTGACCAGCTTGGTGTAGGTCAGTCCGATCTCCTGGACTGTGCCGCTTTGCCCGGCAATCTCCACATAGTCGCCGGAGGAGAAGGGGTGGGTGTACAGCAGGGTAAAGCCGCCGAATATATTGCCCAGTACATTTTGCAGGGCCAGGGAAATGGCCAGAGTCAGCACCGATGCCAAGGCTACTATACCCGTTACATCAATGCCCAGGGCGGAGGCCACGATCAGCCCTAAAAGCAGATACAGCACGATCCGCACGGCGGATTTGATCAGCGTATGGGCGATCTTTTCCATGGCGGAGCGTTCCAGAGCCTTTTTTACAATATAAGTGATGATCCGGATGGCAATGATACCTACGATCAGCAGTACCAAAGCGGGTGCGACCCGGTCCAGGGTGAAATTGCCCAGGCTGGTGAGCCAATCCCGGAGCATTTCCAGTAGTTTTTCCATGGTATATCTCCTTTTTGATCTGTATTTACAGAGAATTATATATATTTATGGTAACATAAACAATTTTCTATGTCAAATAGCCAGGGAGAATTATTGACAAATTCTGTGCACCGTGTTATACTTTGGACACAATTTTATAGGACAGTTCGGAACCATCCTGTCGGTAAACAAAACTAGGGAAAAAGTCACAAAAGCCGCCAATCGTCCAAAAGCAGATTATTATGAGAATGACGGAGCGTCATTGCAAGCCAATGCGCACAACGGCGTAGCAATGCGTTTTCTTTCGTAAATAAGCTTGCTGCGCAAGGCTTTTTGACTTACTGCGCAACTCGCCCTCTACCGTATCCACATACGCCGAGGAGTGCGAGTTGCTTGTCTTGACGGCTTTATTGACTTTTTTATATTGTAATGGGTGCGGACTGCGCCCATTTTTTGTTTTTATAGGAGAGATTATGCGGAATAATAAGGTTCGGCAGCTGACCCAGGGTGCGCTGGTGGCTGCTTTATATGTGGCGCTCACCTACGGGCAGAATATTTTATTCCCGGAAACTGCCAACATGGCTATTCAGTTTCGGGCAGCGGAGGCTCTTTGCGTGCTGGCGCTGTTTACACCCGGGGCAATTTGGGGTTTGGGAGTTGGCTGCTTGCTTTTTAACCTTTCTTATGCCGGGGCGTTGCCCTTGGATTTTGTGATTGGTCCGCTGGCATCCATTTTGGCAGCGCTTGTCATGTGGCACACCCGCAAGCTTAAGCTTTGGGGGTATCCCTTGCTTGCCATGTGCATGCCCGCTCTGTTTAACGGGCTGTTTGTGGGCTGGGAGCTGCAGCTTTATATTGGCGGCGGCTTTTGGTTTAACGCAGGTTGCGTGGCATTGGGAGAGCTGGGAGTGCTGCTGACCCTGGGCACTGCGGTGTATTTCAGCTTGCGCAGGATTCGTTTTATTTCGGAATCGTAATGGTCAGCACGATTTGATCCTCTGTTTCCTTTTGCTCAGATATGGCGGGAATGCCGCAGCGGCGGATCTTGGCAAGGGTGTCGTTCATGTTCTTTAAGAATATGCCGATGTTGGCTTTGGGCGGCTTTTGCAGCTCCTCCCGCAAAAGAGATTCGATATAAGCCTCCGTCCGGGCAACACTCATGCCTGCCTTGGAGATCACACCGATGGCATCCAGCTTTTGCTTTTCATCCGGCAGCCTGAGCAAGGCTCTTGCGTGCCGCTCCGTCAATTGGGCTTGCCGCAGAGCATCCAAAACCCGGTCACTGTGCCGCAGCAGCCGCAGCTTGTTGGCAATGGCGCTTTGGCTTTTGCCCAAGGTTCGGGCGGCCTGTTCCTGGCTCATGCTCCATTGGGTGATCAGCCGGGAAATACCCTTGGCTTCTTCAATAAAATCCAGGTCCTCCCGCTGTAGATTTTCCAGCAGGGCAATCAAGCTGGATTCCTGGTCGGTCATCTGCACCAAAAGGCAAGGGACCTCCGTTAAGCCTGCCATGCGGGCTGCCCGCAGCCGCCGTTCTCCTGCCACCAGCTCATAGGCATTGTCCACTCTGCGTACGGAAAGGGGTTGCAAAACCCCGTGGATACGGATGCTTTGAGCCAATTCCTCTAAAGCGGTCAGAGAAAATAAGGTCCGCGGTTGGGCGGGGTTTGGTTGAATGGCGTTGACCGGCAGAAATACCACCCGTCCGGTTTGCATATAGGTTTTCAGTTTTTGGCACTGCATAGCCCTTCCTCCTTGGTGTGTAGTGCCCTTATTTTATATGCCCCGGTCACAGAAAAAAACGGAATATTGGTACACAAAAAAATTTGCTGCAGGAAAAATTTCCAACTCCTTCAAAATGGGACTTTTTTGGAAAAAAAGGTGGATAAACTGTGAATTTTCGGAAAACGGCTTGCATTCTGCTGTGTTTTTCGCTAAACTAAAGAAAACTGCAGTTACGAGGTTTTCTATGAAAAATTTTTTTAATTATGATAACAAATTCATGTCCGTGCTTTCTACCTTGGGAGACTTTATGATCATCAATATTCTGTTTGTGATCTGCTGCCTGCCGGTGTTCACCATTGGCGCTGCCCAGGCGGGCATGTTCACTGCCATGCGTGTACATGCGGATAAAGAGGACGATTCCTCTTTGATCAAGGCGTTTTTCCGGGGGTTTGCCAGCGGTTTTGGCACGGTGACGATTGCTTTCAGCATTATATTGGTGGTTTTAGTGGCGGTGGGATATTCCATGCTGGTGGTGACCTTTGGAGAGAACCAGGGCTCTGCCATTATGGCAGGCATCAGCCTGGCAGGATTTTTCCTGTGCGCCATGTTCCAGCCTCTTGTCAGCGCTTTCCATTCCCGGTTTAAATGCACAGTTTGGCAGCTGTTTCGTAATAGCTGGCTGCTGTTTTTGGCCCAGCCATTTCATAGCGTTTTGGTGGGGTTGCTGGCATGGAGCCCGTTGTTCATTTTCTTGCTCAGCCCTAAGATTTTCATGATGGGCATGCCGGTGCTTTTGAGCTTGTATTTCAGTTTGGTATATTGGCTGTGCCAAAAGGTGCTGAAAAAGCCTTTTGGAAAGCTGGAAGCCTTGCATTACGGCAAGGAAGAAACCAAGGAAGAAGCATCGGAAGAAAACTAAACAAAACAGTGAAGCCGCCAACCGGAATAACCGGTTGGCGGCTTGCTTTAGGTTACTTTATTAAGGGCTTGCGCTTATTGTCCAGCAGCAGAACTGCCAGCAGCACCACGATGCCAAGGGCGCTGACGCCCATGGCGGTTACCAGCGCATGCAGATTGGTGGAATCGCCGGTGGTGGGAGTGGTGGGAGGATCGTAGGTGTTGACAAATGCCACATCTACCTTTTCCACCGCTACGCCGTCTACCTGGGCGGCAACCAGCAGCTTGCCGTTTGCATCAGCGGTTACATCTACCAGGATCTCGTACACATGGGTGTCGTAGGTCACATGCTGGACACCGGTGTTCACTTCCCGCAACTGGAAGCTGTGGGTGCCCAGAGCCTCCAGAGTGAAGTCCATGGTGATCTTGGCTGCGCCATCGGCATCAGCTGTGACGGTGCTTACCACCTGGCCGTCCTTTAAAAGCTCGAATTGGAACCCTTCGGGGCTCAGATCGCCGATTACATCCTTGCGGATATTCAGTTCCAGGGACGCAGGATCCGGCTCAGTGAACACATTGGTGAACACCAGCTGGGTGTCGGCTGCGTTGTTGACGGTTACAGATCCGATGGACAGCTGACCCAGGCCGTCATCGGCCACGGTGATGACCACTGTATAAACGGTGGCGTCATAGGTGATGTAAGGATCGTTGCCGATCTCCTCGCTGACGGTGTAGGTGTAAACACCGGCTGCGGTGAAGGTCAGTGTGTCGAAGGGGATATTTTGACCCACATTGCCCTTGGTCTGGCTGACGCCCTCGCCGGTGAGCTTAAAGCGGAACAGACCGTCGGTCAAATCCTTGTTATACTGCTTGGTGGCAGTGATGGTGTATTCGGTGGGTGTTGCGGTATACACATTGGTGAATACAGGCTCTGCCTCCTGGCCGTTTAAGGTGATTTGGGGCTGACCCACATTCATGCCGCCAAAGCCATCGTCGGTGACTTCCACGGTGACGGTGTAGACCTTGTCGTCATAGGTGACGCCGGCCTTGCCGGTGTTCTTTTCTGTCAGCGTGAAGGTATGCTTACCCAGGCCGGGCAGCTTCACATTCATAAAGCTGAAGCCAGTGCCCACATTGTTTGCCTCCAGGGCATTGGTGCCATTGGAGAGCACAAAGGTGAATTCGTCGTTGACGGGGTCTCTGCCGGTGAGCTCCTTGGTGCCAACCAGGGAGAACATGGGCTCGCCGGTGACGGAGTAAATATTGGTGAACACCGGGCCGCCGCTGTAAACCGCATTGGCGGAGAGGGTGCCGTCGCCGTTATCGGTGACGGTTACAGTCACATCGATCACACGGGTGTCGTAGCTGATGCCCTGCTTGGAGCCATCGGGGATCACCTCGGAGATGGTGTAGGTATAGGTGCCGGGTGCGTTATAGGTGATGGCATCGAATACCACATCGCCGGTGGCGTTATTTTGCTTGGTTTGCAGGGTGTTACCCTGGTCATCAAACAGACGGAAGCTGAACTGGTCAGCCTTCAAGGTCTTGTTTTCCAAAACCTTCTGCACCTGCAGGCTGTGGGTGGTGGGCTGCAGGGTGTAGGTGTTGTTGAAGCGAAGGTCTGCATTCACCACAGGCAGACCTGCGATCAGATCGCCCAGGCCGTTATCAGCCACATCCACAGTGACGGTGAAGACGGTTGTGTCATAGCCAATGCCGCCCAGGTTGCCGGAGAGCTCCTTCACGGTGAAGGTGTTCAGCCCGGTCTTGGTCAGGGGCACATTCTCAAAGCGGAACTTGCCGTTTGCGTCAGCGGTGACGGTTTGCAGGGTATTGCCCGCATCGTCCAGAATGGCAAAGCGGAATTCCCGGCCACCCAGGCTGATGGGAGCGTTGCCCAGATACAGCCACTTTTCACCATCCAGGTCAAAGTCGGTGAACTTGGTGACGGTGTAGGTGTTTTCAAAGGTCAGCGGGGTTTCTGCGTTATTATAGGTGACGGTTTCGGTGGCAGTCAGCTGGCCGTTCACATCAGTGACGGTGACGGTGACTGTCAGCTCCCGCTGATCGTATGCAACGCCGTTGAATACGCCGTTTTCGGCCTGCTCCGGCAGGACCTCCTGCACGGTGTAGGTGTAAACGCCGGAGTTGTAATAATCCAGGGGCGCAAAGGCAAAGCGGTTGCCGATGTTGGTGACCTCCTGGAGCAGCTCCCCGTCCTTCAACAGCCGGAAGGTGAATTCACCGTCGGAAAGGGTTCTGCCGGTGAGATTCTTAATGCCGGAAATGCTGTGCTGGGTGTGCAGAGGCGTGTAGGCATTTTCAAAGCGGATGGTGCTGTGACCGGTGCCGATTTCTTCAATGGAATCCACCGCGCCGATCAGCTGGCCTGCGCCGTTATCGTATACATGGATCTGGATTTGGTAAACGGAGGTATCGTAGCCGACGGTGGCATCGCCCTGGTTTTGCTCCTTGAGCAGGTAGTAATAGGTGCCTGCCTGCTGGTAGGTCAGGCCGAAGCCGAAGCTTCCGTCTGCCCGGTTGGTGGCGGTGGTTACCTGCTGGTCAGAATCTGTAAAGTGGCTGTCGGTGGCGTAAAGCACAAAGGTGAACTGACCATCGGTCAAGGCCTTTTCCTGGTCCAGGTCGGTGTTGTGCCAGTACTTGGTGCCGCCAAAGCTGACGGTTACCGGGGCTGCGGTGTAGGTGTTTGCAAAGGTGATGCTGTCACCGCCGGTGACGGTGGCGATCAGTTCATTTAAGCCGTTATCTACTACGGAAACGGTAACGGTATAGACGGTTTCGTCGTAGCGGATGCCGCCCTTGCCGTCGTTGACTTCGCTGACGGTGTAAGTGTGCTCACCCACATCCGCCGCGGTGTAGGTAATGGGCTCGAATACAAAGCTGCCGTCTGCCCGGTTGGACACGGTTTGCAGCACAGTATCGCCGTCCTTCAGCTGGAAGCGGAACTCGCCGGTGAGCAGTTCCCGTCCGGTCAGCTGCTTGCTGCCCTGGAGGGTCACCTGGGTGGTGGCGGTGTTGGTGTAGGTGTTCACAAATTGCACTTGCTGGGCGGTGGATGCTGCATTACTGTGGCCCACTTTCACAAAGCTGACCTGCTTTTCCAGTTGATTGCCGTTGGCGGTAACTTGCACAGTAATATGGTAGATGGAGGGGTCATAGTGCATGCCGCCTGCATTGCCAGCCACTTCCACAACCCGGTAGTAATAAGTGCCTACAGTGGAGATGGTGATTTCACGGAATGCCTGATTGCCCTCGCCCAGGGTAACGGTGTCTGCATAGCCGCCGGGAATGGGGGTTGCAAAAGAGCCGTCCGTCTGGGTCATGGTGAAGGTGAACTCCTGGTCGGACAAAGGCTCACGGCCTTCCAGGACTTTATGGACGCCGGGGGTCAGCACCACGGGCTCCAGGGAGATCACATTGGTGAACACGGGCTCAGCAACGGCTGCGCCTGCAGCATCGGTGATCAGAACGCTGGCTTCCAGCTTGCCATTATTAGAAGCACCGGTGACAGTGACGGTGTATTCCTTGCTGTCGTAGGTCATGCCGGCCATGGGCTCTGCGGGGGCAATTTCCTTCAGAATGAAGCTGCGGCTGCCAACTTTGGTCACGGGAATGTGGAACACTGCCTGACCCTGGCCGTTGACCAGCACAGTACGCATGGAGTAGGCGGGGGTGGCCTGGGTCACGCCGCCAATGATCTCATAGAGCTCAAACAGATAGCCGGCTTCCGTTGCACCGGTATTGTGGGGATCTACCAGGTCTTTTTGGACGGTGAATTCCACATAGGTGGCATCGGTGGTGTGGATGTTCTCAAAGTTCTTGGTGTAGACAATGGCGTTGCCGGACAGACCAATTTGTGCACCGGTGTCCACATCGTGTGCAGCAATTTCCATGATGCCGTCCACATCGTTATCGGTTACGGTAACCGCAAAGCGGCCTGTGGTGGCATCGTAGCTCATGCCCTCCAGACGCTCCTCCGGGATCACCTCGGAAACCTTGAAATAATAGGTACCCAGCTGATTCAGCCGGATATGATCGTTAAAGGCGTAGGCCAGATTGCCCTGGGTGACCTGCTGCTGACCCAGCAGCGTATAAGTGCCGCTGGCAGGATCATACTGCTCCAGCTGGATGGTGAAGGACTTTCCGGTCCAGTCAAAAGTTCCGGCTGCGTCCGTCAGGATCTTCTGACCCTGGACCATCAGGGGGATCGCAGGTGCCTGGGGCCCGTAGATATTGACCACATGGGCCTGCACCACCGTGTCCTTAATCACAGTACCGGACAAAATGGAGCGCTGGGCATCCATGGTGAAGCCTGCATGGACAACGGGGTCCAAATTCTCGGTGGCGGCAAATGCTGTTCCCTCGGGAATACCGGTGACGGTGATGGACTCGTTATCCCGCAGCAGAACGGTGAATCTGCCGTTGGCATCGGTGGTGATAAAATCGTTGGTGCCGGCAATGGCAAATTGTTTATTTGCCACATTTTCGCCGGTCAGGGTGACGGTGATGGAGAATTCCTTGCCGGTCAGTGCATCGGGGGCTACGGGGAAGGGATGGTCCACATCCTTGCTGACGATCAAATCGCCATAGCCTCTGGGGGTGTTCACAAAATCAACAGCATTGATCTTGCCGGATTCCACAGTGCCGGAGGCATTGGCAGAGGTGCCGATGTAGGCTTCCTGGCTCTGCTCGGTGACGGTGTAGGTCACGCCCGCGGGCAGGTTGGTGATATAAACGGTTTCTCCAGCCTTCAGATTCACAGTGATCATATTGCCGTTATGAACAAAGTTCAGCCCGTTGCCGTCCGCATCGGTGACTGCGGGAGCGTTGACGGCTTCGCTTAAGGTGATGTCAAAGGTGAAGATATCGGAAGCACCGTCTACAGTTTCGGTGACGGTCTTGGTCAGCTGAATGCCCTGGGCGGGTTTTAAAGTGACCTTGCCGTTGTTGCCCAGGAAGGCATAAGTATCGTAATGATCAGCGGTGGGCACCACAACGGGGTGGTCATAGTATTCCAGGGTTCCGGTGGTGTTTTCGGTTTTGTGCATCTTAAACCGGTCGATCTGCTGGAACACAGTGCCCGCGGGCACATACCAGTAGCCGTCATCGTGCTTGCCGGCATTGGCTGCGCTTTGCAGAGCCTCGGCTGCTACGGGGATGTACTCGGTGGTGTAGCCGCTGGAGGTGTAGAAGTGATGGGCACGGTAGTAGCCGTTGCCGCTGGGGGCGGCATTGCCGGTATAGAGGGTGCCGTTCTGGTCAGAATAAATGGGGGTATCTACGGTGTAGTAGTAGCGGTCGTTGCCCACTGCCGGATGGAAATGGGACTGGGCTACCTCGTGATTCATGGGGTCGGTGTAATCCACAGTGGTATCGCCATGCTCAGCGCCCCAAAGGTTGGTATAGAAGGCATAGCTGCCGTCGGCTTCCTTATGGGCGTGGCCGTGGCCGGCAGCGATGGCTGCCTGAAGCTTGGATTCTACATTGATGGGGGTTACATCATCCCGCAGGCCCACTTCATAAACCAGCCGCAGGGGGAAGGCTTCCTTCCGGACCAGAGATTTCATCTGCGTGGGGTCTGCCTGCTCCAGTTCCACCTCGTAGGTGACCTTGGGGATCAGAGATGCGGGGATCTTATACTGGATCACCTGCATGCCGCTTTCAATATGGGTGGCTACCAGCACAACAATATGCATCATATCGCTGCCGTTCATGGCATCCTGGAATAAATAAGATTTGTTGATCCAGGTGGCTCCGGCAGGAGCGCCCTCGGCGGTGATGCCGGTGTCCTTATCCCAGAAGCCCAGGTAGGTGCCAATATCGTTGGAGTACCAGCCCAGATAGTTGGAGAAAGCAGAATCGCTGGTGTAGGAGATCTGGCCGTCCTGGTAAGCAGCCTGCACCAGAGCCTGGGCAGCGGAAAGCTCCAGGCCGATCCGCTCCCGGACACTGCGGACAAATTCATTGCCCAAGTCAGTGGGAGCATCCATGCTGCCGTAGGAACCGTCGCCCAGCTTTTGAGCAAACTTAGCGCCGGTAAACAGGGTGTTGCCCAGCACCAGGCCCTTCATATCCTTCACTTCCATGAACATACCCAGTTCATCGGTGAAGGTGATGTAGCCGGACATATCTTCGCCGATGTCTTCCACCAAAGTTACATGACCCGCGGCATCCAGCTCAATGGACTCCACAATGCTCATAAATGCCTTCAGCAGTTCATCGGTGTCCTCTGCCAGCTTGTACATGTCCACATAATTCTTGGAGGTTACAGCACTGTCCTTCAAAATGGACCAGCTGTTATCGTACTGCCAGGAGGTGCGGTCGATGATGGTGACTGTATTATTCGCACCCAGCTTGTCGGGGTTAAAGTAATTGCTCCAATAGCCCGCCAGGGTACTGTTGGTGGCTGCGGAGGGATTCAAAACAGCGGTGGCATAATTGGAACTGCCCGTGCCAAGGCCCAGGGTGTAGAACTTGGCATTGGTTTGATAGTGGGCAGCCATTTTGCTTTTTGCCCAGGAGGCAGTCAGCTGGCTGAGGAATACGGTCCGCCAGGTAGTATTCTTTTCCTGACCGTCACCGTAGGTAGACTGGGAATTGCCGATGTTGGTGTAGTTAGCGGTGGCCAAAGTGGGCTGACCGTCAGAAAGCAGCACCATAATGGGAGTCCGCTGGGCTCCGGCCTGGGCTTGCCCTGCGGGGATCTTGGTATCGGTGACCTTGGAGAATTCCTGCCAGGCCTTGTAGATACCGTTCTGAATGTAAGTACCGCCGGAAACGCCCTTGGAGGCGGAAACGGCCCGGTTGGCGGAGTTGCGCACGCCGCTGGTCACAGAAAGCTGATTGTTGGAAAGCTGCAGATAGGCGGGGATGTTTTCACCATCCACACGCTGAGTGGAGGAGGTGGTGTAGCGGTCCAGGGGCAGGATCACCGTTGCAGTGCCGGGTGTGCCCACCTGGCTGGTGTTGGAATTGCCGGAGTAGGCCACCATGCCCACCCGGTTGTTGTTATTCTGCTGCAGCAGGCTGTGAATGGCCTTGTTGGCAGCGATGACCATGGTGGAGGCCTTATTGCCCTGCATGGAGCCGGACACATCCACCACCAGCATCACATCGATGGGCGCAGTGGAGTAGCCAACGATCTTTTGGTTGGCGGCCAGGGCGGAAAGGGCGATCAGGAAGTTGTTGTCCGGATCGTTCATGGGGATGTTGGCCGCGAATTGGGAGGCGTCGGTCATAACGGATTTGTCCGTCCATACGCCGCCTGCAAATTCTGTTGAAAGATTTGTGGCGCTGAAATAATCCTGCCATTGGTTTAAGGTGGCGGGGTCAGCAATGCGGCTGTCCACCTCTGCTGCGCTGGTTATGCTGGCGGGGATCCATGCCAAGATCAAACTCAGAGCCAGCAGCAGGCTCAAAACTCTTTTGCTCAAATACTTCATGATGATTCCTCCTAACTTGCGGCATAGGAAATGCCGATATGGTCGCATCTTGCGATGGCGTGAGCGATTTTTTCGGATGTTACAGGCTTGGTGGAAAAGTAAGCGCAGTCCATACGGTAGGATTGCATCCCGAATTCCCGGTCATCGGAAAACCAAAATACGGGGATGCAGGGTCTTCGCTGTCGTGATCGGAAAGCACTTTCCATGCCGGAAGCACCGTCAGCCAAAATAATGGCCAGGGTGGGCTCCCAATCCACCAGCCGGATCTCAAATTCTTCTATATCCTCTACATGGCAAAGCTCGTGATGGTGTTGCAGGCAGCCTTCCAGGTTTCGTAGGGTCTCCCAGACGGCCTTGCATTCCTCCGGTTTGCCGAAGATCAAGGCTTTAATCTTTTTTTGCATAGAGCAATACCTCCATATTGGGATGATATTACTATAGCAGAAAGTTTTTCCAAAAACCGTCAAACAGCACGAAATGCATTTAAAGCATCATGAATTGCAAAATGAAACCGGCGGGTGCAACCGCCGGTTTCATTCAGAGTGTCAAAAAAGCCGCCAACCGTCAAAAAGCAGGATAAGGCAATGGCTTTT
The DNA here is from genome assembly GCA_045591335.1 of Faecousia sp. GTDB lineage: Bacteria > Bacillota > Clostridia > Oscillospirales > Oscillospiraceae > Faecousia. The sequence goes on along the minus strand of JAZNSR010000045.1, from coordinate 86 downwards.
GACAAAGCCTTCCCCTCGAGGGGAAGGTGGCAAAAATCTTTGATTTTTGACGGATGAGGTGCTCAAAAAGGCTTGCTACGCAAGGC
>JAZNSR010000044.1:0-11460 GCA_045591335.1 Faecousia sp. | reverse complement strand
TTTTGTTATCCCCTGCATGCAGATGGGCGCGAAATATGAAAATGTCTATCTGCTGGGCACTTCCATGGCACGTCCCGTTATCGCCAAGCGCCTGGTTGAAATCGCCAAGGCTGAAGGCGCCGACGCCATCGCCCACGGCTGCACCGGCAAGGGCAACGACCAGGTTCGTTTCGAGCTGGCCATCATGCGCTTCGCCCCCGAGATGACCATCATCGCCCCCTGGCGGGAGTGGGATATCAAGTCCCGTGAGGAAGAGATCGAATATGCGGAGGCTCACAACATTCCTCTGAAAATCAACCGGGAGACCAATTACTCCAAAGATAAAAACCTGTGGCATCTGAGCCATGAGGGTTTGGATCTGGAGGACACCGGCAACGAGCCCCAATATGAAAAGCCCGGCTTTTTGGAAATGGGCGTTTCTCCCCTGCAGGCGCCCGATGTGCCCACCTACATCACTCTGGAATTTGACAAGGGTGTTCCCGTGGCACTGGACGGAGAAAAAATGTCTGCCAAGAACATTATCCTCAAGCTCAACGAGCTGGGCGGTGCCAACGGTATCGGCCTGCTGGACATTGTGGAAAACCGCCTGGTTGGCATGAAGTGCCGGGGCGTGTATGAAACCCCCGGTGGCAGCATTCTGTACAAGGCGCACAGTGTGCTGGAATCCATCTGTCTGGACAAGATGACCCTTCACGAAAAGCAGCGGCTGGCAATCACCTATGCGGAGCTGGTTTACAACGGTCAATGGTTCACCCCCCTGCGGGAAGCTTTGGCTGCCTTTGTGGATAAAACCCAGGAGCGTGTCACCGGCAAGGTACGGCTGAAGCTTTACAAAGGCAACATGATCAACGCCGGCGTATGGAGCGATTACAGCCTCTATTCCGAGGAGATCGCCACCTTCGGCGAAAGCGATTACGACCAGACCGACGCCAAGGGCTTTATCAACCTGTATGGCCTGCCCATTAAAGTGCAAGCCATGGTTGACGGCAAGAAATAATAATATATAATGTAAAGGAGGGCGCATAACCCTCCTTTCAAATTCTTATTTTTCGAAATATTATTTCGTTGTGCGCAGTGGCCGATGTGGTCATCGGTCCTGCACGAATGTTCTATTTATAAAAGTTTATTGCAGAGAATGAGGTAATTTGTATGTCTAAGATGTGGGCGGGCCGCACAGACGGCATAACCGAAAAAATCGCGGACGATTTTAACTCCTCCATCCATTTTGACAGCAGAATGTACAGCCAGGATATCACCGGCTCCATGACCCATGCGGCTATGCTTGCCAAGCAAGGGATCATCTCCCATGCCGATGCAGAGGCTTTGATCGACGGACTCAGCCAAATTCTGGCAGACCTGGAAAGCGGTCAGCTGCAAATCGATATGGAATGTGAAGATATCCACATGTTTGTGGAGGCGGAGCTGACCCAACGGCTGGGCGATGTGGGCAAACGGCTGCACACCGCCCGCTCCCGGAACGACCAGGTAGCGCTGGATATCCGCATGTATCTACGGGAGCAGACCGATCAGATCAGCAAGCTGACCAAGCAGCTAATCTCAACAATCACCGACAAAGCAGAGCAGTATGCTGCCACCATTATGCCCGGCTACACCCATTTGCAGCGGGCCCAGCCCATTACCTTCGGTCACCATCTTATGGCCTACGCCATGATGCTGCTGCGGGATCTGGAACGGCTGGCAGATTGCAGAAAGCGCATGAATCTCTCCCCTATCGGCTGCTGCGCCCTGGCCGGCACTACCTACCCCACAGACCGGGAATTTGAAGCTGCGCAACTGGGCTTTGACGGCATCTGCCGCAACAGCCTGGACGGTGTATCGGACCGGGATTTTTGCGCACAGCTGCTCACCGACCTGTCTATTCTAATGATGCACCTTTCCCGGTTTTCTGAGGAAGTGATCTTATGGTGCAGCTGGGAGTTCCATTTTGTTTCCCTTTCCGATTCCTACACCACCGGTTCTTCCATCATGCCCCAAAAGAAAAATGCGGACATGGCGGAGTTGGTCCGGGGTAAGACCGGCAGGGTTTACGGCGATCTGATGGGTACACTGACCATGCTGAAAGGACTGCCCCTGGCCTACAACAAGGACATGCAGGAGGACAAGGAGAGCATTTTCGATGCGGTGGACACCGTAAAGATGTGCCTGGAGGTTTTCGAAGGCATGATCAAAACCATGACCGCCAACGAAAAGGAAATGAAGCTGGCTGCTCAAAAGGGCTTTATCAACGCCACAGACCTGGCGGATTATTTGGTAAAAAAAGGTCTCCCCTTCCGGTCTGCCTATAAAATTTCCGGGCAAGTGGTGGCTCTGTGCATAGAAAAGAACACAGTATTGGAAGAATTGCCCCTATCCGTTTACAAAGAATATTCTGATTTATTCGCAGAGGATTTGTATACGGAAATCGCTCTGGAAACCTGTGTGAATAAACGCATTTCCCAAGGCGGCACCGGTGTGGAATCCGTGAAGGACCAAATTAATTTTGTCAAAACTCAACTATAAGAAAATGCCATTAAGCCTTCCGAAGCTTAATGGCATTTATTTATAGCACTTGTAAAGTTTCTATTCCGTAATATTCCATCACGGCAATGGCACTTTCGCTTACCCTTTCTCCGCAAACCAGCACGGGAACAGCAGGCGGGCAGCTGACAGTGGGAACGCATAGCACCCTGCCCAGGCATTGAGAAAGGGGCAATTGCACGCCGGGCTGCAGCATGGCCTCCTGCATGGACATCACCACTTCCGGCTGCTCCAATAAGGGCATTGCGCCGGAAATCGGTGCTTTACGGGGCAGGTGCAAAAGGGTATTTTCGATCTTCCACAAGGACTCCTCCCCGTTTTCCGGGGTCAACATCATCACCAGATAATCCGGGTCCGAAAATTCGCAGACCATTTGCTGCTCCAACAGAAGCTGCCCCAGCTGTATACCCGTATAACCATAGGCTTTAGGGGCAAGCGTAAGCTTCAGGGGCTCATCCGACGACAGGCAATAACCTGCGGCGGTCAGTTTCTCTTTCAGCTGCGCCACCTTTGGCAAGTACGCCTGCAAAGCCACGGGATATTCTTCTGCCAAATAGCGGTTGCACCGATCCAGGGACTGCAGGATCAAATAAGAAGGGCTGGAGGAAGCAAACATACTCATAGCCCGTTCTGCCTGGGCGCAAAGACTTTCCGGAACAGACCGGGAAATATGCAAATAAGCGCCCCCGGTAAGCACCGGCAAAGTCTTATGGGCAGAATCGCAGCAGATATCCGCCCCCAGATCCAGAGGATGCAGGCTTGGATGCAAAAACCGAAGATATGCACCGTGGGCATTATCCACCAAAAGCAGGACACCATGGGCATGACAGACCTTTGCAAGGGCTGCAATATCCGCCCGGTTGCCCAGATAATCCGGGCTGGTCACATACACCGCATCCACCGGCTGCTTTTGCAAAAAAGCTTCCAGCATTTGCGCACTAACCTGGCAGGAAAGGATATCCTCCCGATGCTCCGGCCAAAGCCACCGCACATCCACATCCATAAGGGCAGCTGCGGTCACAAAGGTCTTGTGGGCATTACGGCCGGCAGCGATCACAGGCCGTTTCCCCGCATGTAAACGAATCAAATACACCATAGCACGGATCGCCAGGGATGCCCCCTCTGCGGAATACAGGGTTTTGGCTGAGCCAAAAAGCCTGGCAGCGTTTTCCTGGCTTTGGGCAAGGATACCGCTGCTGTGATACAGCACATCCGCCCCCTCTACCTCCGTTATGTCGGCAGGGTATGCCACGCCTTTATGACCGGGCATATGCAGCCGGATCACATCCCGGGAAATATACTCCCGGATAAAATCATCAATGGGCGTTCTCATACATCCAGGGTTTTGGCAGCTTCCAGCATGATTGCGCATTCCATGCGCTTGCGGAACAGCTCACAGCCGTATTGATATACACCGGTGATACTGCCGGTGGCGTGATAGGCATTGGCGGCGCAACCGCCGGAGCAATACAGCTTTGCCCAGCAATCGGCACATTCCGGGCGGGCATACACATTGCAGGCGGCAAATTCATCCCGGATGGGGTGATTGTCCACACCGTCGTAAATATTGCCAAGCTTGAATTTTTCGTCGCCAACAAACTGGTGGCAGGGGTAAAGGTCGCCCCAGGGAGTCACCGCCATATATTCCGTGCCGCTGCCGCAGCCGGAAACCCGCTTATAAATACAGGGGCCACCCTTCAGGTCGATCATATAATGATAGAAAGTAAAGGGTCTGCCCTCTTTGTGACGCTGGAGCATCAGCTGCGCCAGCTGCTCATACTGCTCCATCACAATGGGCATATCCTCCATGGTCAGCGCCGAGGGGTCATCGGGGGCGCAAACCACAGGCTCCATGCTCAGCTCTGTGAATCCCAAATCCAGCATGGTTTGAATATCCTTCAGAAAATCCGGGTTGGCATGGGTGAAGGTGCCGCGCATGTAGTAGTTCTTGCCGCCCCGGGCCTCCACCAGCTTTTGGAACTTGGGCACGATCCGCTCCCAGCTGCCCTTGCCGGCATAATCCACCCGGTAACGGTCGTGAATCTCCCGGCGGCCATCCAGGCTCAGCACCACATTGCTCATTTCCCGGTTGGCAAAATCGATCACATCATCATCGATCAGCATACCGTTGGTGGTCAGAGTAAAGCGGAAATGCTTGCCGGTTTCCTTTTCCCGACTGCGGGCATAAGCCACCATTTCCTTCACTACATCAAAGTTCATCAGCGGCTCACCGCCAAAGAAATCCACCTCCAAATTCCGGCGGCTACCGGAATTTTCAATGAGGAAATCCAAAGCACGCTTGCCCACCTCCAGGCTCATGAGCGCACGCTCGCCCTGGTATTTTCCCTGGCTGGCAAAGCAATAGGCGCAGTTCAGATTGCAGCTGTGGGCAATATGGATGCACAGAGCCTTCACCACGCCGGAGGTCTTTTCCTTCAGCTTGCCTGCCATGGGCGCAAAGGTATCCGGCGTAAAAAGCTTGCCCTGCTGCTGCAGCTGACGGATCTGCTCCAGGCCTTCTGCGATTTCAGCTTCCTCCACCTGGGGATATTTTGCCCGCAATTCGGCAGTGATTTCCTCCGGGGTGTGGGATTCATACATTTGGATCATATCATAGGCGACCTCGTCCACCACATGCACAGAGCCGGAGCAAATATCCAGCACGATGTTCAATCCGCCTAATTTATAACAATGGACCATTTCTATCTCCTTTCGAAAAAAATGCCGCCCCATAAAGGCGGCATTTGATTCGCAGCTAGCTTACTTATTCTCGCACTGCTGATTGGCAATGCCGCAGCTGGTCTTGCAAGCGGACTGGCAAGAGGTCTGGCACTCGCCGCAGCCGCCATTCTTTGCGCTCTCGCACAGATTCTTGGTTTCCAGAGTTTGGATCTTCATATTGGTTACCTCCCAATAAAAATATTTCCTTTAGTTTATCACAAGAACCGCCAATAGTCAATTCACAATTCAAAAAAATTCCTCTTTTCATTTACTCTTGCGCCCGGGAAAATATAGTGGTATAATACAATGTATCATTCACAGGCAAGGAGGAACACACTATGTTATCTGTCTGCACATTGGCTGCCACAGCTGCAGCCGGCATGAAAACTCCATTGTACATTCTATTTATTATCCTGGCCGTTTTGACTCTCAGTGCCATTATTTACACTGTGATGACCGTTGCCTCCAAAAAAGGCTCCGGTCTGATCGTCGTGGGACTGTGGGTCGCAACGGTGATCACGCTGGTTTGCGCTATGATGTGCCTGAGCCACTTCCGTGATTTGACCGCTGCCCCCACCGAGCCGCCACTGCCCGGCTATTCCACCGAGGATACGGACCCCACCGAAGATCCCACCACTATCCCCACCACCGAGGAAACCGAGCCCCCCACCGAGCCTGCGCCCACCCTGGCCCCGGCGTTTAACGAGGACTCCGACCCTGCCAACTGGAATATTAAATGGGAGATCATGGCAGACGGCGCACTGGTTGACCAATACCAGGCAGAAGCGCCCATATTCTTCGGCAACGAGCAGGAATACTTTGCCCAGGAGGGCGTTCCCGCTTTCCGCGGCGGCAACTACCGCCAGGGCGCCAGCTACGGCATTGCCACCATCACCGAAGAAAAGCTGACAAACACCTGGAACAAGGGCGTTGGTGCCCTTGGCAAATGGGGCGGCACTGGTTGGACCGGTCAGCCCTTAGCCGTGCGCTGGAATGAAGAAGCCATGAAAAACATGGGCATTTATGAATCCAAAAAGCAAAAAGAAGGCTTGGTGGAGATCATCCAAACCTCCATGGACGGCCATGTATATTTCTTTGATGCAGAGGACGGCACCTTCACCCGTGACCCCATTGACTTGGGCATGGTAATCAAGGGCACCGCCTCTTTAGACCCCCGTGGTTGGCCCATTATGTATGTGGGCTCCGGCATCAACTCCAACACACAACCTAAAATGTATGTGATCAGTCTGCTGGAAAATAAGATCCTCTACACCCAATCCGGCTATGACAGCTTCGCAAAGCGTGGCTGGTACGCTTTCGACTCCTCCCCCATGGTCTGCGCCGCAACGGATACCATCATCTGGCCCGGCGAAAGCGGCGTTCTGTACTCTCTGAAGCTAAACACCCAGTACGATGCCGAAGCAGGCACTCTCAGTGTGGATCCCAAGACAGTGGTCAAAACCCGCTACAGCTCTAATTTGGGCCGCACCGTGGGCTATGAGGCCAGCATTGTAATCGTGGACAGCTACGGCTTTATTGGCGATAACGGCGGCTTGTTCTTCTGCATCGATCTGAACACCATGGATCTGATTTGGGCAAGAGATCTGGGCGACGATCTGAACGCCACCCCCGTTTTCCAATGGGAAGATGGCAAGGGTTATCTCTACCTGGGCACCTCTATGGAATACGGCAAGGGCACTGCCCACATCTTTAAGCTGGATGCCAGCAACGGCAGCACCGTATGGCAAAGATCCGTCAGCAACATCCCCTACGACAAGAATGTTTCCGGCGGTGTGCTTTCCTCCCCGCTGCTGGGCAAAGCCGGCACGGACCTGGAGGGTAAGATCATCTTCTCTGTCAGCAAAACCCCCAACGCAGTGAAGGGTCTGCTGCTGTGCCTGGATACAAAGACCGGCGAATCCGTTTGGGAAAAGAGCCTTTCTCACTACTGCTGGAGCTCCCCCGTGGCCTTCTACACCGCGGAGAACAAAGCCTATATTGCCCTGGGTGACTCCACCGGCACCATCAGTCTGATGGATGCCAACGGTGATGTGCTGCACACTGTCAGCCTGGGTGCTAACATTGAAGCCTCCCCGGTGGTATTTGAAAACTACCTGGTGGTGGGCACCCGTGCCAGCAAGATCAGCGGCGTGAAGATTTCCTAACCACATATTTATAATTTATAAATAATAAGGAGAACATTATGAATATTAAATACATTCATCCGGCAGACCAGCTGGTTATGTTTATGCAGCGGATCTACGACAAGGGTATGACCACCACCTCCGGCGGCAATCTTTCTATAATGGACGAAGATGGCAATATTTGGATCACTCCTGCCGGCGTGGACAAGGGCACACTGAACCGCAATGATATTGTATGCGTAAAGGCAGACGGTACGATTGTGGGTATGCACCGTCCTTCCTCGGAGCTGCCCTTCCATGCTGCAGTATATAAAATGCGCCCGGATCTGAAGGCAGTTTTACACGCCCATCCTCCGGCATTGGTATCTTTTTCCATTGTTAGAAAATCCCCCAATCTGAATTTGCTGACCTCCGTACAAAAAATGTGCCCGGAGGTGAAGATCGCCACCTACGCAGTGCCCGGCAGCGAACAACTGGGTGAAAACATCGGCAAATGCTTTGCGGACAATTGCGACATTGTTCTGCTGGAAAACCATGGCGTTTGCATCGGCGCATCGGATATGTTTACGGCGTTCCAGCGGTTTGAGACCCTGGATTATTCCGCCAATTTGGAGATTCTTGCCAACCGGATCGGCACCACAAGATCTTTGGATGCCCAAGCTTACACCTCCACCCAAACCAACACCCACACCAAAATGGACGACTTCATTCCCAACTCCTACAGTGTGGAAGAATTGGCAGCCCGCCGGGATATGATCACGCTGATCCGCCGTTCCTACAAGCAGGGTCTGTTCACTGCTACCCACGGGACCTATTCCGTCCGTCTTTCCGACGGCAGCTTTATCATCACCCCCTTCGGCATGGACCGGGCATACCTGGAAGAAGACGACCTGGTCCGGGTGAAGGCAGGCATGAAGGAAATGGGCAAGATTCCTTCCCGTGCAGTGATGCTCCACGAAAAAATATATGCCCACAATCCGGAGATCAGCGCAATTTTGCTGGCCCATCCCGTCCACGCCATGGCCTTTGCGGTTACCGACACCGAATTTGACCCCCGTACCATTCCCGAAAGCTACATTTTACTCCGGGATGTGAAGCGGATCCCCTATGAAGAATATTACGCGCAGCAAGATGCCATCGCGGAATACTTTGGGGAAGCTACTCCGGCAGCTATGGTGGAAAACTGCTGTGTGATCGTCACCGGCAATACGCTCCTGCAGGCCTTTGACCGGCTGGAGGTCATGGAATCCACCGCCCATTCCATCATCAACGCATCTGTCCTGGGGCAGATCGTCCACATCTCTGAAAAAGAAATTGAGGATCTTAAACAGGCATTCCATTTGGTTGACGAATAATGGTAAAGCCACCTTCCGGTGAATGGAAGGTGGCTTTTACTATTGTTGTAAGGGATTCCAGTGACCTTTCTTGTAGGTGACAATATATAGGACAAACAGCAAAAGGTTATGTGCGATCATGCAGGCCCAGGCGGAAACAAGGCCCATGTCCAAAAGCTGGGTGCAGATAAAGGTGCCCACGATCCTAACGCCCCACATGCCGATAATATTATACACAAAGGGCAGTTTTGTTTTTCCCACGCCCTGCATCAAGCCCTCCACAATGATGGGAACGCCATAAAAGGGCTCGGAAAGCGCCACCATGCAAAGCACCGTAGTGCCCAGGCTGATGACCTGCTCATGGTCTGAAAAGATATCTACCAGCGGTCTTGCAAAGGCAAACAGCAAGCCTCCGGAAATCACCATAAGCCCAATGACCAAGGGAATAAACATGGCTCCCGTGTCCCGCAGCCGTTTTTCATCCCGGGCGCCGTAGGCATTGCCCGCCAAAGTTGCAGCAGCCGCCTGCATGCCGTAACCGGGAATGTAAAAAGCAGATTCCACTGTGTTGGCAATGGTATGGGCAGCTGTTGCCACCTCACCCACAGAATTTACCATGCTGGCAAAGGCCACATAACCCAATGATGTTCCAAACCGTTGAAGCATATTGGGAACGGCTACCTTCAAGCAGGGCTTTAGTATCTGCCAATTGGGGAGCAGCCTTTGCTTTTTCGGTGAGATCACAGGATGATGCCACAAAACCACGGTGATATACACGCCTCCCACAGTCATAGCAACCGACGACGCCACTGCTGCGCCCACAACGCCCAAACCCGCACCGGGAACGGTTATGCCCCAAAGAGTACGGGTGGGATAGATCAAAAAGAAATTCAGCACCACATTGATCACATTGGTGAACATCCCGACTTTCATGGGAGTCTTGGTATCCCCCGCCGCCCGCAAGACCGTGCCAAAAATAGTGGATGCGGTTCTGGGGAGCATGGGCAAATATAAAATAAAAAAATAAGTAGATGCAAGCTGGCGGATGTTGGCATCCACCTGCATCCATACAGGCAACACACCGCTGACCGCCACAGTCAAAACCGTAAAGGCAATACCCACCGCCAAAGTGGTCAGCACCACCTGTCCGGCAGCGGCTCTGGCTTTTTGCTGCTCTCCTGCGCCCAGGGCCTGAGCAATATACCCTAAAAACCCCACGCCCAAAGCGGAAATGGCGCTGCCCACCAGCCAATTGACTGTTGTGGTAGCGCCCACGGCGGCGGTAGCCTGGGTACCCAGGCTGCCCACCATGATCATATCCACATACTGCACCGCAGTGTGCATCAGCTGCTCCAGCATTGTGGGCCACGCCAATGCCAAAATCACTGCGATCATTTCTTTATTCCATCGAATCTTTCTCATTTTTGAGTTGCCACAGATTTGCGGATCAGCGCCCGCTTCAGCCGGGCCTGTGCCAGTCGAATGTCTGTATCGGTGGAGGACTTATCCTTAAGAATCCCCTCTGCACGCTGCCGGGAAAGCTCTGCCCGGGCGATGTCGATGTTTTCTGCCCATTCAAAGGTGGTGGGCACCAGATTCACCTTGCCATCCACCACAGACACCATACCGCCAATGCAGGCAGCATAACGCTTTACATCATCCACCATGACCAAAGCCGTACCCATACCCAGGGGAGCAACGCAGTTAATATGCCCGGCCATAATGCCCAGATCACCGGTGACCGTGCGGACGATCAGCTCCTGAGCCATACCGTCAAACTGCACCCCATCGGGGGTGACGATTTTCAAAGAAAAAGCATTCATTTGCTCTCACCCTTCCATTTTTCCACCACTTCATCAATGGAGCCGGTGTACAGGAAGTAGGATTCGGGGATCTGATCGTGCTTGCCCTCGATGATCTCTTTAAAGCCACGGATAGTTTCCTTCAGCGGCACATATTTGCCCTTGTAGCCGGTGAACTGCTCCGCAACCTCAAAGGGCTGGGACAAGAACCGCTGCACCTTACGGGCCCGGTTAACCGTCAGCTTATCTTCTTCAGAGAGCTCATCCATGCCCATAATGGCAATGATATCCTGCAATTCTTTATACCGCTGCAAGATCCGCTGCACTGCACGGGCAGTTTCATAATGCTCATGACCAACCACCTCGGCGGTTAAGATCCGGGAAGTGGAATCCAGCGGATCCACCGCAGGATAAATGCCCAAAGAAGCAATGCCACGGTCCAAAACAGTGGTGGCGTCCAGGTGGGCAAAGGTAGTGGCAGGAGCGGGGTCAGTCAGGTCGTCGGCAGGGACATAGACCGCCTGGACAGAGGTGATCGAACCGTTCTTGGTCGAGGTGATACGCTCCTGCATCTGTCCCATCTCAGTAGCCAGGGTAGGCTGATAACCCACAGCAGAAGGCATTCGGCCGAGAAGGGCGGAAACCTCGGAACCTGCCTGGGTGAAACGGAAGATGTTGTCGATAAAGAAAAGGATGTCCTTAGGACCGTTCACATCCTTGCTGTCACGGAATGACTCCGCCAGTGTGAGGCCCGACAAAGCCACGGAAGAACGTGCTCCGGGAGGCTCGTTCATCTGTCCGAACACCATGGCCACCTGCGACTTCTCGACCTCATTGTAATCAACCTTCGAAAGGTCCCAATGGCCTTCTTCCATGCTCTTTACGAATTCATCGCCATAACAGATGACACCGGATTCGATC
>JAZNSR010000043.1:0-2516 GCA_045591335.1 Faecousia sp. | reverse complement strand
CCCGTGATCCGGGCAGCGGATTCCTCGGTGGCCTTCACATCCCGGTCCTTTTGCAGGGTCAGGTTGGCAGTGATGGCGGGAATCACGCTGACGGTGATGGGAATGATAAAGGCGCAGGGCATGTTGTAGATGGTCTTTGCCATGTCATAAATGCCTTTGAGCACTGTGGCAGAACGCTGGGCGTCCATTTCTTCAGTGAGCATGTGGGACATATATTGACCGGATTCGATTAAGGATACCAGCTGATCCATATACAGGCCGGTTTCCAGCACAGTCAGCAGCTGCAGGCCGGCAGTGCCGATGGTGATGGGCACGGCAATGGCCAAAAGCTGTTTGATGGTGGCACCATAGCCGCTGACAGCTTCGTCGGTTTGGGGCAGCAGGCGGTAATCCTTAGCCTGCTTGCCGCTCAGATAGATCACAGATACCAGACAGCTGACGGTAACGCCTAAAATTGCGCCGCCTGCAGCCAGGGCGATATCCTCGGTGAAATACATGATGGCAAAGGCGGCGGAAAGGCCCACCAGCAGCTTGCAAACTGCCTCCAGCATTTGGGAATTGGAGGTGGGACGCATGTTGCTTTGCCCCTGGAAGAAGCCCCGGTAGGTGGAGATCATGCCCATAAACAGGGCACAGGGCGCAAGGCAGGCAATGGCCACCCATGCGTTGGGCTGGTTCATGCCGTTGGCCAGGGCTTTACAGCCAATGAGCATGAACAGCGTGCTGAAAATGCCCAGGCTCAGGAACAATATCCGGCTGGCGTTATAGATCCGCCGTACCTGATTATAATGCCCCAAAGAGTTGGCCTGGCTGATCATCCGGCTCATAGCCACCGGCAAGCCGGCGGTGGAGATCAGCAGCAGCACGGAGTAGATGTCATAAGCGGTGGTGAAATAGGCATAGCCCTCCGCGCCGATGACCTCATTCAAAGGCAGCTTATAAAAAGCGCCGATGACTTTCACCACTGCTGTGGCAATAGCCAGCAGGGCAGCGCCGTGGAGAAAGGTTTGTTTTTTGGATGTCTCAGCCATAATTACTCCTTCTCTCCAAAAATCCGGGGGATGGCGTACTGGGTCAGCTCCTCCACTACATTCTTCAGGTCAATGGTGGGGAACTGTCCGTTTTGATACAGGATCTTGCCCTGCACCATGGTCATAGCCACATCGCCGCCCTTGGCGGAAAATACCAGTCCGTTCATTACATTGAGGCAGGGGTTCAGATGGGGGGCGGTGAAATCCACCAGCGCCAGGTCTGCATCCATGCCTGTTTTCAGCATGCCGCAGGTATCTGCCCGGCCCTGGGCTCTTGCACCGCAGACTGTTGCCATCATCAAAGCGGCAGCGGCAGGCAAGGCGGTGGCGTCCTGCCCCTGGGCCCGCTCCTGCAGAGCCGCAAAACGCATGACCTCAAACAGATCTAAATTGCCGCATTCCATGGCACCGCCGGTGCCCAGAGCCACATTTAACCCGGCTTTGACGCTTTTAGCGATAGGGGCGGGGGAAAGACCGGATTTGGTATCGGCAATGGGGGTGGTGACTAAGGATGCTTTTTTCTTGCCCAAAAGACTGCGTTCAGCGTCAGATAAATGATTGCCTCCGGCGACGGTGGCAGGTACATTCCAAACCCGGTGGCAGCTTAACAGCTCCGCCTGCTCCAAACCTGTACGGTCCTGGCAGGATTCGCCTTCTTCGGCGGTCTGCCCCAAATGCAGCTGGAAGCCAAGGCCCTTTTCCAGGGCATAATCTGCCAGAGCCTCCCAAAGCTGATAGTTGCTGGTGTATTCGGCATGGATGCCTGCGTCAATGCGGATCCTGCCATTATCATAACCGTTCCACTTGTCCGTAATACGGCAAAGCTCCCGGCATTGTTCGTCGGTTTCAAAATCAAAGTCTTCGCTCTGGTCAATAAACCGGTAAGCGGAGAGGGCGATGTTGGCCTTGATGCCTGCCTGGGCAGCAGCCTCAGCAGTGGCATCGGGGTAGTAATACAGGTCGGAAACGGAGGTGATGCCAAAGCGAAGACATTCGGCAATGCCCAAAAGGGCTGCTGCTTTGGCACTGCGGTTATCCATTTTGGCCTCCCGCTTCAGCAGCTCCTCCAGGGCTTCCCGGCGGCTGTTGTCGTCCAGGTAGCTGCGCAGGGCGGTGGGTGCCAGGTGGGTGTGGCAGTTGACCAGGCCGGGAATGGCCACCATGCCCGTGCCGTCCACGATGGTGGCGGGTTTTTCTTCCGGGGCGACCTTATCCAGCCAGGTGATTTTGCCATCGGTAATGCCGATGTATGCGCCAAAAAGCACCTGCATTTTTTCATTCATGGTGACCGCGGTCACATTACAGATCAGGGTGTCCAATTTTTCGCATCCTTTCAGTAAATTTTAATTTAGCGAATTAAGGCTCCCCTACAGGGGAGCTGTCGCCGTAGGCGACTGAGGGGTAAATAATCCAGAATTTATGCGGTTTTTACAGAACCCCTTCGGCACTTCGTGCCACCTCCCCTAAAGGGGAGGCAAAGCGGAA
>JAZNSR010000042.1:0-11891 GCA_045591335.1 Faecousia sp. | reverse complement strand
TTCCATTCGCCCTTGGGCTTGCCCATGTGGGAGCAGAGGATCACCTTTGCGCCCTGGTTCACCAGATACTCGATGGTGGGCATGGCAGCCACGATCCGCTTGTCGGAAGTGATCTTGCCATCCTTGGTGGGCACATTGAAGTCGCAGCGGCAAAGAACGCGCTTACCGGCTACTTCGATATCTTCGATAGACTTCTTGTTGTAGTTCATAAGATTGCCTCCATATTTATAGGGATGGAATATCCCTCATTTTTCCGTGATCTAAAAGCTCCGGGAAATCCAGCTGCCGCAGCGCTTCATAAACTGTGATGGCAACGCTGTTGGAAAGGTTCAGACTTCTGGCAACGGAGCGCATGGGGATGCGGATGCAGCTTTCCCGGTGCTGCTCCAAAAAGCTTTCCGGCAGACCCTTGGTCTCCTTGCCGAAGAACAAGTAGCAGCCGTCCTGGAATTGGGCTTTCGTATAGCACCGGGGGGCTTTTGTGGAAAGGCACCACATTTGCGTCACCTGGTTTTTGCTGAAAAAGTCTTCCAGGTTTTCGTATTCAAAGACCTCCAGCAGATGCCAGTAGTCCAGCCCCGCTCGCTTGACGGCCTTTTCGGAAACATCAAAGCCCAGAGGGTGGATCAGATGCAGCCGGGCACCGGTGGCGGCGCAGGTCCGGGCGATATTGCCGCAGTTTTGGGGGATTTCCGGTTCTACCAGGACGATATTGAGCATAAATCCACCTCCACTTTTGCATCAGCTAACATTGTAGTCCAAAACCCACGGAAAATCAATGCAAAAATTCCAAAAAATCAAACTTTTCTTTTATTCACATAAATGATTTGGAAATTTGGGGAAATTTGTGGAATATGCAGACAAGAAACTTAAAAGCTCAGAAGTGCTTGCATTTTATGAGGTTTTGTATTATAATTAATTGACCATTTTTGCGAAACAGGAGAAATGTTGTGAAAAAGCTATGGTTTGCAGTTGCGCTGCTGGGGCTTTTTTTGCTGGCCGGCTGCGGGAAACAGAATCAAGTGAATAAGCCGGTTTATACGGTCACTTTCTCCATGGCCGGGACGGTGTGCTCTGAGCAACAGGTAATGGAGGGACATTTGCCCCGGTCGGTGCTGACCAATGTGCCGGGTCTGAAATTTGTGCAATGGCGCAATGAGGCCGGAGAGCCTGTAAATCCCTATATCTCTTATGTGAAAGGGGACATTACCTATTATGCGGAAGCCTATCCGGAGCTGACCAATCATGTGCCTTTTCTGTTTTTGGATGAGGACGGTTATTTGCGTCCGGATGAGCCGCTGACCGCCGATGCGTTCTCTCAGGCGCTGTACGCTTTGGCGACGGAGGAGGCCCAGGCGTATTTTCCGGGAATGCCTGCAGGCAGTATGCAGATCAGCTGGGAAATGCTGCTGAAGGTCATGGCAAACTTTTTCCATGAGGATTCCTTGCCTCAGCCGGAGGAGCAGGCTCTTACTGAGCCGGTGACCCGCAGCCAATTTGCACAGATGCTATGCTCCCTTTTGGGCCGTGGTGCCAGAGAGTATATTTCCATTGATGATACATCCGTGATCGCCAGGGATATTACCCGCAACCGGGAGGATGCCGTTGCGCTTTTGGAAGCTTCCGTGGTGCATTCCTCCAACACCAAAAAGACAACCTGGAATCATCTGACGCTGCCCATCGAGTATTCGCCTGGGTTTACAGTGATTAACGGCTGGTTATACAATGTAAAAACCAATTACTTATTCATGAAAAATGAGAGCCAGGGCTCGTTTACATTTGGGCCGGATGGCCGCTACACCAGCGGTGATCCGCAGCTGGATGAAGCTGTGGCGCAGACGATCAGGGAGCTGGTCCGGAAAAACCCTGGTGTTGGCCGCCGCGCGCTTTTGCGCTATGCCTTTGATCTTTGCGGAAGCTATACGCCATTGCGCAAGGATGCCCCCTTCTCCGCTCAGCCCGGATGGGAGACAGAGCAGGCGCTGCAAATGCTCCAAAACGGCCAGGGCGATTGCTATGATTATGCCGCTGCATTTTGGGCATTGGCAAGGGGACTGGGCTATGATGCCCGCTGCGTTACCGGCACTGTGGGCGAGGAGCAGACCCCTCACGCCTGGGTGATGATTTATTTGGACGGGCAGGAGTATATTTTTGACCCGGAACGGCAAAAATCTGCCTCCTGGGAAGATTGGTACATGCTCAGCACCGAAGATATCGACCGTTGGAATTACCGTTGGAATAATTGATTAAATAAGGACACATTGCAGTTTTTGCGTGTAATGTGTCCTTATTCTTTTTTTATTGACAAAAAGGGAATTTTTTAGTATATGTATACTCGACTAATTGTTCAATTAGGATTAAAGACAGAAACGGGGGAGGATAATGGCAAAAGAGCTCATCAGACTCCAGAATTTGATCATGGAGTTCGACGGGGAACGGGTACTTGATGGTATCAACCTCTATTTTAATGACCATGAATTTCTCACGCTGCTGGGTCCCTCCGGCTGCGGCAAAACCACCACATTGCGGATCATCGGCGGGTTTCTGACCCCCACCTCCGGCGATGTGTTGTTTGACGGCAAACGCATGAATGATGTGCCGCCCTATGCGCGGCAGGTCAATACGGTGTTACAGCGCTATGGGCTGTTTCCCCATCTGAATGTGTATGAAAATATCGCATTCGGCCTGCGGGTCGCCAAGCTGCCCAAAGCAGAGATCCAGGAGCGTGTTCACGAAATGCTGGCAATCGTAGGCTTAAAAGGCTATGAGCACCGGCGGATAGACTCGCTTTCCGGCGGTCAGCAGCAGCGTGTGGCCATTGCCCGCGCCCTGGTGAACCGCCCCAAGGTGCTGCTTTTGGATGAGCCTTTGGCAGCGCTGGACCTGCGTTTGCGTAAGGATATGCAAAATGAGCTTAAGCGCATTCAGCAGACGCTGGGCATCACCTTTATCTATGTAACCCACGACCAGGAGGAAGCCCTTTCCATGTCCGACACCGTGGTGGTTATGGATAAAGGCCGCATCCAGCAGATCGGTAAGCCCGAGGATATTTATAACGAGCCGAAAAACGCCTTTGTGGCAGACTTTATCGGTGAGAGTAATATTCTTGACGGCGTTATGCTGGAGGATTATAAGGTCCGTTTCTTCGGCCGCAACTTCAAGTGCCTGGACGCTGGCTTTGCGCCCAATGAGCCTGTGGATGTGGTCATCCGGCCTGAGGATATTGACTTTGTTCCTCCCGAGGAGGGCCACCTGGTGGGTACTGTCACCAGCGTTACCTTCAAGGGCTTGAACTATGATATTATTGTGGACTTTCGCGGCTTTAAGTGGCTGATTCAAACCACTGACCACCAGCCCGAGGGCGCCACAGTCGGTATTCGTCTGAACCCCGAGGATATTCATGTTATGCATAAGAGTGAGTATTCCGGCATGTTTGGCGACTATAGCTCCTACTCTGCCGAGTATGATGAGCTGACGGAGGATGCCGACGATGAAGAAGAATAATTCTCTGTTGCTCAGCGGCCCGTATATCCTTTGGATGGTGGCGTTCACGCTGATCCCTCTGGGCGTGGTGCTCTACTATGCCCTGACGGATGTGGAGACCGGCAGCTTTACCCTTGGGAATATGGCAGACCTGGTGCAATACCTGCCCGCTTTTTGGCGGAGCATCGTGTATTCGCTGATCGCCGCTGTGATCTGTCTGATTATCGGCTATCCCGTGGCCTATTGCATGTCTCAGTGCAGCCCCACCACTCAGAAGTTTCTGTATATGCTGGTGATGCTGCCCATGTGTATGAGCTTTCTGCTGCGCACCCTGGCTTGGGTGGGCCTTTTGCAGGATACGGGTATCATCAACAACCTTTTGGAGGCTATGGGGCTTCCCAGACTGCCGCTGATCCGCAATCCCGGGGCGGTGATTCTGGGCATGGTGTATAACTATCTGCCCTATATGATTTTGCCCCTGTATTCTGTGATCTGCAAGATCGACCGCCGGTTGGTGGAGGCGGCTGAGGACCTGGGCTGCAACAGCGTCAAGGTCTTTGCCAAGGTGATTTTGCCCCTCTCCGTGCCGGGCATGCTCACGGGCATGACCATGGTATTCGTGCCCGCGGTGTCCACCTTCTATATTTCCAATAAAATGGGCAGCACCGAGACAATTTTGATCGGTGATATCATTGAAAGAATGTTTAAGCAGGGAGATAACCCCAACATGGGCGCGGCGCTGAGCCTGCTGCTGATGGTGTTGGTGTTTGTCTGCACCGGCATCATTAACCGCTTCGGCGGTGATGAGGAAGGGGCGGTGATCGTATGAAGCACATCAACCGGTTGATCACCGCATTGATCTTCACCTTTTTGTATATCCCCATGGTGGTGCTGATCGTGGCATCCTTTTCCACAGGCAAGGATGTGACGGAGTTTGAGACCTTCACCATTATGCGCTATGTGGAGGTGTTCCAGGACAGAAGCCTGCTGACTCTTTTAGGCAACTCTATTCTGATCTCCGTGCTTTCCAGCGCCATTGCAACGGTCTTTGGCACGGTGGCTTCCGTGGGTATCTACAACATGCGCCCCCGTATGCGCAAAACCGTCATGGGCCTGACCAATATCCCCATGACCAACCCGGATATCGTCACGGGCATTTCGCTTTCCTTGCTGTTTGTGTTTGTGGGCAGTCAATTGCTCCGTCAGCGCAACAGTCTGACCTTCTGGACCTTGCTGATCGCCCATGTGACCTTCAATCTTCCCTATGTGATTTTGAATGTGATGCCTAAGCTGCAGCAAATGGACAGAAGCCTTACTGAGGCGGCTATGGACTTGGGCTGCACACCTTTGGGCTCCTTCTTCAAGGTGACTCTCCATGAGATCATGCCCGGTGTGATCACCGGCGCAATCATGGCCTTCACCATGAGCCTGGACGATTTTGTGATCTCCTATTTTGTCACCGGCCTGGATTTCATCACACTTCCTGTGGAGATCTACAACTACACCAAAAAGCAGCTTCAGCCCAAGATCTATGCAATGTTCACCATGCTGTTTATTCTGATCATTGTTTTGATGGTCATTATGAATCTGCTGCAGCTGCGGCAGGATAAGAGAAAGCAGGGGGGCAAGAAATGAAAAAATGGATTTGCTTGCTGCTTTGCGCAGTGCTGATGGCGGGGCTGCTCAGCGGATGTACCGTGGCAGATGACCGGGTGACCATCAATGTGTATAACTGGGGTCAGTACATCTCCGAAGGCGACGAAGGCTATATGGATGTGATCGCCGAGTTTGAGAAGGAGTACCCCAACATCCGGGTCAATTATGTGACCTTTGATTCCAACGAGACCATGTACACCAAAATGTCCAACGGCGGCATCACTGTGGATGTGATCATTCCCTCGGACTATATGGTGGGCAGATTGGTGGAGGAGGGAATGCTCTGTCAGCTGAATTATGAGAACATTCCCAATTATCAGTATATCGACCAGGAATTCCGGGGCAGAGATTATGACCCGGAGGAAAAGTACACCGTGCCCTATACCTGGGGTACTGTGGGCATTATTTATAACACCAAGTATGTGGATGAGGCGGATGTGACCGGCTGGGAGCTTCTGTGGAACGAAAAGTACGCGGATAAGATCCTCATGTTCGATAACTCCCGGGATGCTTTTTGCATCGCCCAATGCCTGCTCTATGGCGAAGCAGCCCAGGAAGGGGAGGACTATGTGAACCTCACCGACCCGCAGAAGCTGCTGGAGTGCGCCAAAAAGCTGGAGGAGCAGCGTCCTCTGGTGCAGCAGTATATTATGGACCAGGTGTTCGACCTGATGGAAAATGAAGAAGCCTGGATCACGCCTTATTATGCCGGCGACTATCTGACCATGTCAGAGGAAAACGAGGATCTTGCCTTTTATCTGCCGGAGCATCAGGGCTTTAACTGGTTCGTGGATGCCATGTGTATCCCCACCTGCTGCGAGAACCAGTATGAGGCGGAGCTGTTTATCAATTTCCTTTGCCGTCCGGATATTGCAGGCGGCAATATGGATTGGGTCTGCTATGGCACACCCTCCACCGCTGCCAAGGAATACATGGACCCGGAGGTGGTCAATGATCCCACGGCCTACCCGGATATGGAGATGCTGACCCAAAAGGGTCAAAGCTTCCGGGCCTTGCCCCGGACCACCACCCGGCTTATGGAGGCCCTGTTCATGCAGGTCCGCAACGGTATTAAAATTCACTTACCTGATTAACAAGAAACCCTCACTCGTTGGAGTGAGGGTTTCTTGTTATTTATTTCCTTCTCCAGGCACTTCTGGAAAGCAGCACCAAAATGGGGAAGATCTCCAGTCTGCCTGCCAGCATGTCCAGGGAAAGCACGATCTTGCTCAAATAGTTCAAATGCCCAAAATTGCAGGTGGGGCCCACGGCCTCCATGCCCGGACCAATGTTATTGAAGCAGCAAAGCACCGCAGAGAAGGTGGTGCCAATGCTTTCCCCGTCCAGGCTCACCAGCAAATAGCTGACTACAATGATGATCACATAAGCCGCCAAATAAGCGTTGGTATTGGCAAGCACCGTTTCGCTCACAGGATTGCCGTTGTTGCGAATCACCTGCACCTTTTTGGGGTTCAGCTCCCGGTGGATATTACGCCGCAGACTTTTGAACACCAGCAAGAGCCGGGCCACCTTAAAGCCGCCGCCGGTGGAGCCTGCGCAGGCGCCGATCACCATGAGCATCAGCAAAATGCCCTTGGAGAAGGCGGGCCAGGCTTCATAGTCCGCGGTGGTGTAGCCGGTGGTGGTCATGATGGAGGATACCTGGAAGGCAGCATGCCGCAGGGTGTCTGCAAGATTGCCGTAGAGACTGTAAATATTCACGCAGATCAGACCGATGGATACTGCCACGATGGCAATGTACAATCGCAGCTCCTCGTCCCGGAACACGGCCTTAAACTGCCGCAGAAGCAGCAGATAATAGCAGCTGAAGTTTATGCCGAATAAGAACATGAACACGGTGGTCACATTTTGCACATAGGGCGTGCAGCTGGTCAGGGAATCGTTGTAAACGCCAAAGCCGCCGGTGCCTGCTGTGCCGAAAGCGGTGCAGACCGCATCCAGCACGGGCATGCCCCCAAAGAGCAAAAACACCACATTGATTATGGTCAAAACCACATAGATGCCATAGAGAATGGTGGCAGTCTGCCGCATTTTCGGCACCAGCTTGCCCACATCCGGTCCGGGGCTTTCTGCCCGCAGCAGGTGCATGGTAAAGCCCTCCTTGCTGCCGGAAATGGCCAGCAGGAACACCAGCACACCCATGCCGCCCAGCCAGTGGGTGAAGCTGCGCCAGTAGAGCAGTCCCCTGGGCAGCGCTTCCACATCGGATAGAATAGAAGCACCGGTGGTGGTAAAGCCGGAAACGGTTTCAAAAAAAGCATCGATATAGTTGGGAATGCTGCCGGAGAAAACAAAGGGCAGCGCTCCTAAAAGACTCATGACGATCCAGGAAAAGCCCACGCAGATCATACCCTCACGGGCTCCAAAAAGCTTGTTGGCTTTGTGGCAAAGGGCGTAGAGAATGCCCGCCACCGCTGCTATGATCAGCAGGGTGTAAACAAAGGCTAATATTGTGGCGGTGTTGTCCGCGAATAGACTGATCGCCAGAGCAGGCACCATAAACACGCCTTCAATGGCAATGATCTGGGATAAAAACCGCCCAACCATTTTATAGTTCATAGTGCCCACCTCAAGCGAAAATATCGTTGATTTGATTGAGCACACCCCGTCCGCTGGTCACCAGCACCACTGTATCTCCGGCAGAGAATACGCTGTCACCATCGGGGATAAAGGTCTTGGAGCCGTGGGTAATGGAAACCAGCAACACATTGGGCCGGAGCTTCATTTTCTTCAGAGGGGTATCCAGATTTTTGGTGGTCTCGTCCACCAAAAACTCCACTGCTTCTGCCTGCCCGTCTGCAATGGCGTGGACGGAAACTGCCGCACCGGTCTGATTCTCCATAGCCCGCACATAGCGGACGATAATATTGCTGCAAAGCTCCCGGGGGACGACTAAGCTGCCCAGATTCATGGAGTCGGCAATGGGAATGTTGGCGCCGTGGGAAAGCTTGGTGATGATCTGGGGTACGCCCCGGCTGCCGGCATATAAAGATACCACCATGTTGGTCTCGTCAGTTTCCGTCAGCGTCACCACTGCGTCGCAATCGGCAATGCCCTGATCCTCCAAAGCGCTGTGGTTACTGCAGTCGCCATGGATCACCGAGGCGTTGGGCAGCAGCCTGGCAAGGGAAAGGCAGCGGTCGTGATCCTTTTCCAAAATGGTGACGGAGATGTTGTCCTTTTCCAAAAGCATGGCAAGATAATAGCTGATCCGTCCGCCGCCGCAGATCAAAACACTGCGGACCCGGCGGGTAATGATGCCCAGGTTTTTCAGCAAAGTAGCCAGGTTGGCGGTGGGAGCGGTAACGAAGATCCGGTCGCCCTCCCGCAGCACGAAATTACCGCTGGGGGTCACCGCTGTGCCGCTGCGCAAAACGGCGCAGACCAGCACCTTGCATTTAACAATATTGCCCAGGTCCATTAAGGCAACGCCGGAAAGCTTGCTGCCCGGCTCCACCCGCAGCTCCACGATCTGTGTGCGGCCCTTGGCAAAGGTATCCCGGCGCAAAAAGCCGGGGAACCGCAAAAGCTGCTCGATCTCCATGGCGGCCCGCTTTTCCGGGTTCACCGTCAGAGAGATGGGGAACACCTCCGGCATGGTTAAAACCTGGTCTGCGTATTCCGGGTTGCGGATCCGGGCGATGGTATGTACCTTGGGGTTCATGCCGTGGGCAGTCATGCAGCAAAGCAGATTCACTTCGTCTGCATTGGTGCAGGCGATCACCAGCTCTGTTTCCGCGATTTTGGCTTGATTTAAAACCTCCCGGCTGGCGCAGTTGCCGCAGATGCCAAGGGCATCGTACCGCTGCACCGCTTCTTCCAAAACGGCGGTGTTTTCGTCAATAATGGTCAGATTGTGGCCCTCCGCGGCCAGCTGCCGGGCCATGGTCAAACCTACCTGACCGCCGCCTGCAATAATAATATCCATAAAGATCCCCCTTGTGAGAAATCAGCATATTTTCAATATTATACCACAAATATCAAATACAGTCAAATTCTCAGTTAAGAGTTGACAGCTATACGGAAAAAACTGTATAATAGGCTAAAATATTTTTAGGAGGGTGACCCCCATGAGCTGCCCTTGTGACAAAAACAATACCATAACCGTAAAGCTCCATTATCACAGGCCGGACCGGAACTACACCGGCTGGAATCTGTGGATCTGGGGTTTGGGTATGACCTCCAGTCAGTATGAGCTGGCATGGGAGGGAGACCATAAATGCGCCACGGTCAAAGTGCCCGGACGCGCCACCGGTTATATCAGCTTCATTCCCCGTTATTCCACACCCGGCAACAACTGGGCGGCACAGGAATATGGGGAGCGGAGAGTGGATCTTTCCGATGTGGTGTGCGGCACGGTCCATTGCCATATTTATGCGGGGCAATTTCAGACCCAGCGGCAGTTTGGGCCGGATACGGTCTGTGCCAATAAACTGTCCTCCGTTCAGCTGGATTACGATTCCAACACCATCCGCATCACCTCCGTTGCGCCTTTGGCTGACCCTGCCGGGCAGCTGCAGCTGATCTGCGAGGGTGTACCTGTGGGCATTCGCCAGCTGGAATGCAAGGATGGCGTGTATATTTTAGAGCCTGCAGTGCAGTTGACCTTGCCCAAGCTATACCGTTACCAGGTGCATTTTGAGGATTTTGACTATACCATCTGCTATACCTGTGCCTATGATTCCTGCCGCTTCCAGGAGGAATTTATTTACAATGGGGATGATTTCGGCGCGATCTACGGCCCGGAATCCACGGACTTTAACCTTTGGGCGCCTACGGCGGAGGGGGTAAAGGTCTGCCTTTATGCCACGGGTAATGACCGTCAGCCTGGCGCAGCCATGTTGGGCACTTATAAAATGGCCCGGATGGATAAGGGCGTTTGGCGCACCACCGTGCCCGGCGATTTGCATGGCATTTACTATACCTATCTTGTGAAGGTGGACGGAAAGACCGTGGAGGTCTGCGATCCTTACGCCCGCACCACCGGCGTCAACGGTCAGCGGGCTATGGTCATGGACCTGAGCAGCGCAGACCCGGAGGGCTGGGACCGGGATGTTAACCCCAATCCTTTGAAATCCTACACAGACGCGGTGATCTATGAGGCTCATGTGCGGGATTATACCATCCATTCCTCCAGCGGTGTTGCGCCTGAGTACCGGGGGAAATATCTGGGCATGGTGCAGCCCGGCACCACCAGCAACGGCAAGACCCATACTGGCCTGTCCCACATGAAAAAGCTGGGCATTACCCACCTGCACCTGCTGCCGGTGTATGACTACGGCTCTGTGGACGAAACCGCCAATGATGGCTTTAACTGGGGCTATGATCCGGTGAATTATAATGTACCCGAAGGCTCTTACGCCACCGATCCTTATAACGGCGCAGTCCGTGTGGCGGAGTTTAAGCAAATGGTGAAGACCCTTCATGACAACGGTATCAGCGTGATCATGGATGTGGTGTATAACCATGTGTACGAGGTGGATAATTTCTGCTGCAACCGGATCGTGCCCGGGTATTTCTCCCGCCGCAATCCCGACGGCAGCTATTCTGACGGCTCGGGCTGCGGCAACGATACGGCATCTGAGCGGCCCATGGTCCGCAAATATATTGTGGATTCTGTGGTGTATTGGGCAACCCAGTATCATATTAACGGCTTCCGGTTTGACCTGGTGGGGCTTTTGGATGCTGCCACCATCAATGCCATTGTGGAGGCGGTCCATGCCAAATATCCCGATGTGATCTTCTACGGTGAGGGCTGGACCATGCAGACTGCCGCCCCTGTGGGAACAGCCATGGCTACCCAGGCCAACGCTGCCCGTACTCCCGGCTTCGGTTATTTTTCCGACACCATCCGCAATTTGCTCACCGGCAGCAACGGCAATAATGTGGGCTATGTGTCCGGCAGATTTGGGGTGGAAGGGGAGCTGGTCCGCAATTTCATGGCCAATCCCTGGTTTACGGATGATCCCCAGCAGGTGGTGCAGTATGTCTCCTGCCACGATAACCATACCTTAGCGGCCAAGCTGCTGCTGTCCACAGGCAAGACCCGTATGGATTGGGACACTGCCCGCATGAATAAGCTGACCGCTGCCATTTATCTGACTGCCCAGGGCGTTCCCTTTATCCACGCCGGTGAGGAAATGCTGCGGCTGAAGATCAAAGACGATGGCACTTTCAGCGAAAACAGCTACAATGCGGGAGATTCCGTCAATGCTGTCCGCTGGGAACAGCTGGAAAACACCGTATATGCGGATATGGCTGCCTATTATAAGGGGCTCATTGCGTTCCGCAAGGCCCACAGCCTTTTGCGGTTGGCAGACGCGGACAGTATCCGCCGCCATGTGCGCTGCGCAGGCTATGGCAATAATGTGGTACGGTTTGTTTTGGAAAATGATACGGAGCAGATCATGATTGTCTTTAATCCCAATCATCCCGGTGAGACGATTCATTTGCCGGAGGGTGTTTGGCAGGTGTGTATTGATGGGGAAAAGGCGGGCAACCGCACACTGTATACGGCGGAGCATTCCGTCTGCGTTCCCGGCATCAGCGCCATGGTCTTGGTCCAAGATAAATAGTCGCGAAGGGGCGGATGTGGTCATTCGCCCTTTCAATGAAAACATCCGCTGCCTCAAAACCAAGAGACAGCGGATGTTTTATTTCACAGATTTTGCGTATTCCGTGGGTGTGATACCGAATTTCTCCTTGAATTGCCGGGAGAAATGGTGAATGGT
>JAZNSR010000041.1:0-2242 GCA_045591335.1 Faecousia sp. | reverse complement strand
ATGAAATACGCTGCGGCGTATAAGGGATTTATTTTATTTCACATTTTGCCGCTAAGGCAAAATATTTCATAATCCAAAGGATTATTTCATATTGCGTAGCAATATTTCATTCACTATGCTATAATATTCGCAGAGGTGATATGATGAAAAACAAAAAGCTGGAGATTTCAGCATTTGCTGTGCAGTGTACATATGGAATTCTTTGCCTGACCGATATTATCCTTTGCCTCGTTTATCGAAGTAACTATGATCGTTCTTATGGACGCACATTGGCATATTTTGTTCTTGACTATACCGGTATCCTGTTCATTTTGCCTGCGATGCCCGTTGGCGTAATACTGAATCTTTGCGCGCTGCGCAAACGACGGTTGGACGGTCGATCCTGTAAAGGCTGGTTGATCTGGACCATCCTTTCACCTGTTGTTTATATTGTGTGCTTTTTGGCGGCGGAAATAGTTTTTGTCGCAACAACCGGTGGAGTATAACCGATCCGTCTATCATAGGCACCTTTTGTTCGCACATTCGCAAACAAGAAGCCTCTCTTAAGATAAGAGAGGCTTCTTCCTTGCTTGAATGATTTATTGTATTGTGGTATAATCAGACCGGTAAACTTGTTTTATCCAACCGATACATTCTGTGGTCAGGACGATGTTGGGAATTAGGAGGAAATACTATGCATACCTTCGTTAACGGTGAATTTGAAAAGCATACGGCTGAGGTCAAAGAAAAATGGGGCAAAACGGATGCCTACAAAGAATACGCGGAACGGACCGCCGATTACACCGGGCAAAAGTACAGCGACCTTGCCGCGGGTATGGACAGCGTCCTGGCAGAATTTGCCGCCTGTATGAAGAAGGGCGAAGCACCTGCGTCCCCGGCGGCACAGGAGCTGGTAAAAAAGCTACAGAACTATATTACGCAGAATTACTACCGTTGCACAAAGGAAATCCTGGCGGGTCTCGGCCAAATGTATGCTGCAGATGAACGCTTTCGGGTCAACATCGACAGCCACGCCGCCGGAACGGCCGCGTATATCGGCGAAGCGATCACGGTCTACTGCCGCAACTAAATTCCGATTTGCCTTTGGATTGCGCACGCAAAAGGCTTCTCCCGAGGGAGAAGGCTTTGGTGCATACGCCAAACCTTCTACGCAGCGATAAATCGGAATTTAAAGATCATTGGTGTGGAGGCAGATCCTATGAAACTCTTTTTTGAGGCAATATTAAAATATTTGCTGGGTGTGGTGCTGGTAGGCGCGTTGGTGTTCCTGCCGGCCGGCACACTGGCATTTCCCAATGGATGGCTGCTGATGGCGATCCTTTTTGTGCCGATGCTTTTTGCAGGTTTTGTAATGCTTGCCAAAAATCCCGGTCTGCTCAGAAGCCGCCTGGATGCCAGAGAAAAGCGGAAGTCCCAGGATCAGGTGGTGAAGCTCAGCGGTCTGATGTTTATTGCCGGCTTTGTGCTGGCAGGCCTGGACTTTCGCTTTGGCTGGCTCAAGCTGCCTCTGTGGGTGGTGATCGTGGGCGCGGTAGCCTTCCTGACAGCATATCTTTTGTACGCGGAGGTGCTCCGGGAGAACACCTACCTCAGCCGTACCGTCAAAGTGGTGGAGGGGCAGCAGGTGGTGGATACCGGACTTTACGGGATCGTCCGCCATCCTATGTACAGCGCTACCGTGCTGCTGTTTCTTTCGATGCCGTTGGTGCTGGGGTCCCTTTGTGCGTTGCCGGTGTTCCTTTTGTATCCGCTGCTGATCGCAAGACGGATCAAAGATGAGGAATGCCTTCTGGAAAAGGAGCTCCCCGGTTATACCGCTTATAAGCAAAAGGTTCGCTTTCGGCTCATTCCCTTTGTTTGGTAAAGTAATAAGGGGCAGAAAAGAGCACCAAAATCACAGAAAAAGTTATAATGACGGAAATCTTGCAAAAATTTAACAGTTTTTTCCGAAAAAGGGTTGAAATTTGCACAGGCGTGTGATAAAATACCCCGGTGACATACGAATATAACATTTCACCCGCTTCTATGGGATGAAACAGGAGGAAAAAGAAAATGAATATGGCAGAGATTATGGAGACCCGGAGCGCTTTCTCTTTTGAAGTGTTCCCTCCTAAGACGGATGTCGGTATGGAAAAGCTGTGCGGTAAGGGCGGCGTGCTGGAGCAGCTGTACACCCTGAACCCCGACTACATCTCCAAGTCGGAGGCCAAGCGGTCTTAGGAAGACAATTGATAGATTCAAC
>JAZNSR010000040.1:0-4423 GCA_045591335.1 Faecousia sp. | reverse complement strand
GTCTTTTTGGAAAGGTTCAGGCCAAAGAGGTTTTTGCGCTTATTAAAGATCACCGTATCGTTGGAGTTTAAGTACTTGGGCTTGCTGTCATCCAGCACCCGCCCGCCAAAGGCGATCACATTGCCCCGCACATCGATAATGTGGAACATGAGCCGGTTGCGGAAACGGTCGTACACCCGGCCATTTTTCTGACCTGCCAGGTCTGCCGCCACCAGTTCTTCGTCTGTATAGCCCTTGACACGCATGGCATCCACCAGCGCATTCCAGGAATTGGGGGCAAAGCCGATGCCAAAGCGGGTGATGATGCTCTTAGACAGGCCACGCTTGGTGGCGTAGTCCAGGCATTCCTTGCCCACAGGGGCATACAGCTGGGTATGGTAGAATCTGCCGGCTTCCTTCATCAGTGCCCACAGCCGCTCCTGCTGACGGTAACGGCTCTGATACTGCTCATCCTCCGGCACCTGCATGCCCGCCCGCTTTGCCAGGGCACGGACAGCGTCCGGGTAGGTCAAGCCCTCCAGCTCCATCATAAAGTTGATAGGGCCGCCGCCCTTATGGCAGCCGAAGCAATAGTAAATGCCCTTACCGGGAGACACAGAAAAAGAGGCAGTTTTCTCCCCGTGGAAGGGACAAAGCCCGAACATATTTGCGCCGGAACGCTTCAAAGTCACATACTGGCCCACCACATCCTCAATGGGATTACGGGCCACCAGCTCATCAATAAATGAGGGGGGAAATGCCATATTCACTGCCTCCTTTCAAACACTTTATGCACGATTCTTTTTATTATATCATATTTTTACCGGATATTCCACCCCATGGGGATAAAAATTTCCTTATATTTATCCACCGCGTAATTATCGGTCATACCCGCAATATAATCTGCCACAGTGCGCTCCATGCCGTCCAGAGACAGCTGGGGCTGGAAATCCGCGGGGATGGCCTCCGGGTGGGTGTAATAATACTCATACAGCCGCTTCAGCATATCCTTGGCCTTGGTCTCCTCCCCTTTCACCACCGGGTTACGGTAGACCCGTTCAAACATAAAGCTGCGCAGGTCCGCCAAAGCCTGGTCCACCTGAGGGGAAAGCTGGATACTACCCGCCTGCCGGGAGCATTCCACCGCATCACAGACCAAGGTGTTGATCCGCTGACCGTGGCTATCGCCCAATATCCGGGAAGCGAATTTAGGAATATCCTCCCGGGTCAGAACCCCTGCCCGGATGGCATCGTCAATATCATGGTTCACATAGGCGATCTGATCGGCTCTGCGGACGATCTGCCCCTCCAGGGTTTCCGGGATCCGGTCACCGGTATGGCCCAAAATGGCCATGCGGACCTCATAAGTAAGATTCAGGCCGTAGCCGCCCTTTTCCAGCATATCCACCACCCGCAGGCTCTGCTCATTATGGCGGAAGGGCACGCCCATGACCTGGCTCAAAGCACCCTCGCCCGCATGACCGAAGGGGGTGTGCCCCAGATCATGGCCCATGGCAGCCGCCTCAGTCAGATCCTCGTTGAGATTCAAGCCTCTGGCAATGGCACGGGCAATGCGGGCCACCTCAATGGTGTGGGTCATACGGGTGCGGTAATGGTCGCCCTCCGGCTGCAAAAACACCTGGGTCTTATGCATGAGCCTGCGAAAGGTCTTGCAATGGACGATCTTATCCACATCCCGCTGATAGCAGGTGCGTACCTCCTCATCATCCAGTTCTTCATAGCGCAGTCTGCCCCGGCTCTCGTCGGCAAAGGCCGCCTTTGTATCCAGCCGTTCATGCTCCTGCTGCTCCAGCAGTTCCCGCACGGTCATATCGCATCCTCCTAATCAGTTTTGTTCCACCGGAAAGGCTCTGTATTCCTGGCCGATTTCCATAGCCTCCACGGTGCCGCTGGTCATATCCGTCAGCTTATCCAAAAAGCTTTGGGTTTGATCCCGGGCCACCAAAACCTCCAGCTCCACCTCTGCGGCAAACTGGGTATCCCGGATCACACCGCCATACTCCGCAATCAGCAGCTTTGCCCGGTCATAATAAGTATAAGGGCAGGGCAAATACAGCACCGTCCAAACCCGCTTCATGGATTTTCCCGCCGCATCCAGGGCGATCTTAGCACCCTTGGTATAGGCCCGGACCAAGCCCCCCGCCCCCAGCAAAATGCCGCCAAAGTAGCGGGTCACCACGCAGACCACATTATACACCTGCTCCCGCTGCAGCACCTGCATCATAGGATTGCCTGCTGTGCCGCCGGGCTCGCCGTCATCGGAAAAGCGCATAGCACCGTCACGGATCACATAGGCCCAGCAATTATGGGTAGCATCGTAGTGCTGCTTTTTCATCTGCTGGATCTTTTCCAGGGCTTCCTCCTCCGTTTCCACCAGCCACACACGGCCAATAAAACGGGACTTTTTCTCTATAAATTCATCCTCACCGAACCCGGTAGGCACCAGATATTCGTCCAAGGTCATTTCTCCTCAATGATAAATTCCTTCAGCCGTCCGTAAAGTATGGGGTCAACGATGGTTTCCACCTGGATCCCATCTGCGGTATAATCCACATTCAGCACCTGGGCGCTGCTATGAAGCGTATCCACCATGCCGCCCATGGAATACGGCAAGCTCACGGTAAGATGATGGCGGCTCTGCCCCAGGGCGTTTTCAATGGCCTTCAGCAGATTTTCCATACCGCCGCCGGTTTTGGCAGAGATCCGTACCACATCCTCCCCCAGGGGGATATCCGCGGGGCTGACCAATTCCGCTTTATTATAGCAGCGCAAAACCTTCGTGCCGGGCTTCGCCAGCTTAGCGATCAGACTGTCAACCACTTCAATATGCTCCTGGCGGTTGGGGTCTGCAGAATCGATCACATGGAGCAAAAGATCGGCATATTCCAGCTCCTCCAGGGTTGCCCGGAAGGCATCCACCAAATGGTGGGGCAGCTTTGCAATAAAGCCCACCGTATCAGACAAGATAACATCCAGGTTATCCGAAACCGTCAGCTGACGGGAGGTGGTGTCCAGGGTATCAAATAAGCGGTTATTGGCAGGAATACCTGCGCCGGTCAGCTGATTCAAAAGGGTGGATTTTCCCGCATTGGTATAGCCCACGATGGCAACCACCGGCACGAAATTTTTCATGCGCCGCTCTCTTTGCACGCCCCGCACCTGCCGCACCTGCTCCAGCTCATGCTCCAGCCGGCTGATCCGCTCCCGGATATGCCGGCGGTCAGATTCCAGCTTGGTCTCACCGGGGCCACGGGTGCCGATACCGCCGCCCTGCCGGGAAAGGCTCTTGCCCATGCCGGAAAGTCGGGGCAGCAGATATTTATATTGGGCAAGCTCCACCTGCAGCCGGCCCTCCCGGGTCTTGGCCCGCTGGGCAAAAATATCCAGAATCAACGCGCTGCGGTCCAGCACCGTCACGCCCATAATATCCTCCAGCGCACGGATATGGCCGGGAGAAAGCTCATTATCAAAGACCACCATGGTCGATTCCGTGGCCTCCACCAGCATCCGCACCTCCTGGGCCTTGCCCTCACCGATGAAGCTGTGAGAATCGGGAGTGTGCCGGTTTTGCAGCACCTTGGCGGTGCAAAAACCGCCGGCAGTTTCCAAAAGTGCTTCCAGCTCCTCTAAGGTTTCATCGGTGGCGGTTTGAGCCTGGGTAAAGCAATCAGCATTGAGCCCCACAAGGACCGCCCGTTCCTGCTTGGTTTCAAAGGTTTGTTCCATATTTCCTCCACAATTGGGATTTAGGCAATATTTTTGTTATTATATCACACAACCGGCCATATAAGCAATAAAAAAATCCGCACTTTTACAAGTGCGGATTTCATTCTTACTTCAGGTTGAAACGCTTGTTGAAACGGTCAACGCGTCCACCGGTGTCAACCAGCTTCTGCTTGCCGGTATAGAAAGGGTGGCACTTGGAGCAGATCTCCACGCGGATGTCCTTCTTGGTGGAACCGGTAGTAAAGGTGTTGCCACAGGCGCAGCGAATGGTGGTCTGTTCGTAGTTAGGATGGATGCCTTCTCTCATGTCGTTCACCTCTTTCTTCTGAGCTAAAAGGGCACAATTACCCTAGCAAATCATTAGTAGCTGAGTTATAATAGCACACTTGTTTTCATAATGCAAGTGTTTTTTTTATTTTTTTCGTTATTCTTCGTCTTGGAACTTCCGATCCCGGAAATAATACTGCCGGTCACGGTCACTGATGGGCCGCAGAACCTTGCAGGGATTGCCCACTGCCACCACATTGGCGGGAATATCCCGGGTGACAACGCTGCCTGCGCCAATAACGGAATTATCCCCAATGGTCACACCGGGCATGACCAGCACCCCGGAGCCCAACCAGCAGTTTTTGCCAATATGCACGGGCATATTATATTGCAGGCCCTGCATACGCAGCTCCGGCAAAATGGGATGTCC
>JAZNSR010000039.1:0-6605 GCA_045591335.1 Faecousia sp. | reverse complement strand
ATGCTCTGTCCGGCACAGACGGAGGAGAATCAAATCCCCGCGCCTATGTTTCGCATGCTGATGGCAGATCCAATTTACAATTATGACGGAGAAGCAAAGGGTTTTGGGGTTTGTACACTGGAGCCGGCTTGGGACAAAGGTCAGAACCCCGAGATCGTAGATTGGTATTTGGATACTTATTATAAAACGCCTTGTCTGACCCACGCACAGGCAACCACCGGGCAGGAAAATTCCTTTGGCTGGCCCATGTTTGGGGAAGGCTACTGTATGCAGATTGATAAGCTGGTGGCACTTCAGAAGGAAGGTGTTGTGAGCTTGCAGAAGCTGGGAGACACCGGCTGCTGGTATCAGCAGAATTTCCCGCTATCTGCTGCCACAGCGCAGGTTGCGCAAGCAGACTGGCATGACGAAGGACAGAAAACAGTTTGGTACAACTGCAAAAACTACCGTGCGAATCTGCATTTTTCCCAGGGAAAACTGTGGCTGCGGGATTTGACCAAATTTGACGACCGCTACCAGGAGCGGTATCTGCATAAGCCCTGCGAGGGGTGGATCGCCACCTATGATAATCTTCCCATTGTGGATTCCCGCATTTGGAGCAGTAACGGTAAGGTGTGCGCGCTTTGTTTTGCAAAACAGGTTGCGGAAATAGAAGTCAGCGAGAATGGCGCTGCGGAGTTGCTGCTGCGGGTTGCCTTTGCGGAAGGCACGGAAGGCAAAGTGATGCTTTCAGAAGAAAAAATCGACTTTGAGAACTGCGGCGAGCTGACTTACAGCTGGGGTGTTCCCACAGAATATACTGCCCTTGCCTTTGAAGGAAACTGCCTCAAAGGCAGTCAGAACGGTTTTGATTATGAAATGCCCATAGAGGGGAAAGTGATCAAACGGGAAGACAGTTACATTTTGCAGCCCCAAAACAGCAGGATCAGCTTGAAGATGGATAAGAAAGTGTAAAAGGAAGCAGGGATGGATCTCTGCACAAAGGAGTACAAAAATGAAGCAGCCGATCTTTGAAGCATGGAATAAGTATGAAGAAGACTTGGAGATCTATACGAAAAGGTTCCTGGATGGTGAACTGAAGGACCGTTGTTTTCAAAAAATAATGGATTTTGAGGTTTGTTATGCTCCCTCCAGGGAACCCGTATGCTTTGAGAAAATAGCAGAATTAAGTTTCCAGCCTGTTAAAATCGGTGATATTTGGGCAAGGGAGAATTTTTCCTGCGCATGGTTTCATTTGACAGCCTCCTTGCCTGCCGGAACGGATACCCGGGAGCTTTATTTGGATTTTCAAAATGAGGGGGAGGCATTGCTGGTGGACGAAACCGGCTCTGCCTTAAAGGGCTTTACTTTTGGCTCTCCCAGCTTTGGTATAGTGGATCCGACCATAGAAAAGCGGTATTATCCCTTAGCCGGCCTGATCGCGCCCAATGGCAATATTGACCTGTATATCGACGGTGCATCCAATAGCATTTTGGGGGAATACCGAAACGGCTGTTCTCATTTGAAATCTGCGGCAGTGGTTCGCCGGGATCCTAAAATGCAGGATATTTATTGGGATTTTGATGTGCTGATGGACTATGTTGGCGCTGTGACAGCGGAGGATCCCAAAAAGTTCGAGATTCTGAACGGATTGCGGGCTGTGCGCAACCTGATTGTATACAAGGATCCCTGTTGGTATGAAAAAGCCAGGGAAATCACCGGCAGGCTGCTGACGCTTTCCGGCAGTGACCTTACCCAGGTTACTGCGGTGGGCCATGCCCATTTGGATTTGGCTTGGCTGTGGCCCATTCGGGAGAGCTATCGGAAGGCAAAGCGTACCCTTGCCAATATGCTTTATCTTTTGGAGCTGTATCCCGGCTTTCAGTTTGTGATCCCTCAGCCCCAGCAGCTTGCCTGGGTAAAAGAGCAGGATCCTAAGCTTTATGAGAAGATTAAAAAATATGAAAAAGAGGGCCGTATTGAAATCGTCGGCGGCGGCTGGGTGGAAAATGACACCAATGTGCCCTGCGGCGAGTCGTTGGCCCGTCAGGAGCTGTACGGTCAGAAATTCTGGCAGGAGGAATTTGGCCACTATGTGCGGATTCGCTGGCTGCCGGATACCTTTGGCTACAGTGCGTGCCTGCCCCAGGTTTTGAAGCTGTCCAGCCAGGATAATTTTATGACCATTAAGATCTCCTGGTCCAACCGTACGCTGTTTCCGTATAATACCTTCCGCTGGGCGGGTATTGACGGCAGTGAAGTGACGGTACATATGCCCCCGGAGGGCAACTATAACTCCGTTGCCGGACCTAAGGCGCTTCTTGCCGCTAAAAAGGGCATCAAAAAGACCGATCCGCAGGATAAAATGATGATCGTTTACGGCGTTGGCGACGGTGGCGGCGGTCCGTCGGAGACTATGGTAGAGCGTAATATCCGTACTGCCAATGTGCCCTATCTTCCCAAGGTGAAGTTTGGCTCTGCCCAGAGCTATTACGATCAGCTGAATCCGGCTGAGCTGCCCCTGTACAGCGGTGAAATGTACCTGGAAAAGCACCGGGGTACATATACTTCCCAATCCAATAATAAGAATTTTAACCGGGAATTTGAGGAAAAAATGCTTTCTTTGGAAATGCTCTTTGCCAGCCGTGGCTTGCAGGGTAACAAGAAAGAAATGGATAAATTGTGGAAGGAAGCTCTGCTTTACCAGTTTCACGATATTCTCCCCGGTTCCTCCATTGCCCGGGTGTATGAGGAAACGGATATAGCCTATGCAAGGATGCTTGCGCAGCTGGATCAGCTTGCTTCTGAACAGGATGTAAGCTTTATCCCGGGCAAGGAAGAAAAGCTTCTGAATCTGCGTGGAGAAAAGCTGCAGAAGCTTGTAAAAGCAGGGGAGCGGTACTTCCTGTATCAGGGAAGTGATGCGGCAATCAGCCCGGTCTGCTATGAAAGTGCCGGAGAATCCGAGGGCGTGGATACGGTGGAAACCGATCATTACACTGTGAAAATGGCAGAAGACGGCTCTTTTGCCTCCATAGTGCTGAAAGAAAATGGGCAAGCAGTCGTTGAAAACGCCAACAAATTGCGGGTGTTTATGGATACCGGTGATGCTTGGGACTTCGAGGATGATTACCGTGACCAACCGGAAAGGTATATGCAGCTGGAAAGCACAAGGGTTCGCCATTTCGGGGATTTGGTGGAGCTTGTGCAGAGCTACCGTTTCCAAAATTCTACTCTTGTGCAGACCATTGCCATGCATAAAGCCCTGCCCTATATTCAGATCGATCATGATGTGAATTGGCAGGATACCGGCTATATGGTTCGGGCGGAGTTTGTGCCCAAAGTCTGGAGCGATGTGGTGCATAGTGATATTCAGTTTGGTTATCTGGATCGTCCCACCACCGATCACGATGCCCACGAAAAGGCACAGTTTGAGATCTGCTGCCGGAAATGGTTTGATCTTGCGGATGATAAGCAGGGCTTTGCGATCCTCAATAATGTCAAGCACGGCTTTATGTGCAAAAACGGCATTATCTCTTTGAATCTGCTGCGTTCTACCAATTATCCTTGCGTGGAGGGAGATCAGCGCCCCAGTCACTATAGCTATGCTTTGTATCCCCATAGGGGCGGTTTTGACCCGGTCAAGGTGGATGCATTGGCAAACCAGTACTGCGAAAGAAGCTTGTACGGCAGGGAGTCGGCAGAGATGCCCCGCTTTGATCATGAGCAGATTCAGATTACAGCCTTTAAGCCTGCCTATGACGGAAACGGCTTTATCCTCCGTGCCTTTGAGCGCGCCGGAAAAGCGGTGCAGACAAAGCTAACCATTCCCGCAGGGTATTGCCTGGCGGGTGAGGTAAATCTGCTCGAGGACGCAATGGGTGAAATTACAGAGAATATTTCCTTCGCGTCGTTCCAGATTCGCTCTTTGCGGTTAAAGAAAACAGAATCGGTTTGAGTAAGTATTCATTTTTTAATAAGGATTCGGTATGAAAAAAATACATTTGATCTGCAACTCTCACCTGGACCCTGTTTGGATGTGGGATTGGGAGGAGGGCTTGGGAGAGTCTGTCTCCACCTTCCATCAGGCGGAGCTGTTCTGCCGGGAATTTGATTATGTTTTTAACCATAATGAGGCTATCCTCTATGCATTTATTGAGGAGCATGATCCGGAGCTGTTTAACCGCATTCAGGAACAGGTGAAAGCTGGGAAGTGGCACATTATGGGCGGCTGGTATCTCCAACCGGATTGCAATATGCCCTCCGGTGAGGCATTTGTGCGGCAGATCGGTCTTGGCAGACGGTACTTTGCTGAAAAATTCGGCGCAAGACCAACCACAGCCATCAATTTTGACAGCTTTGGTCATTCGGTTGGCCTGGTGCAGATTCTGAAAAAATGCGGCTATGACAGCTATTTATGCTGCCGCCCCAATCCGGAAATGATGGAATTGCCCCGGGATTTTTGGTGGGTAGGCAAGGATGGCAGCCGGATAAAAGTCACGCGCACCACAGATGAAAACCTATATTGCACCGCTTATGGAACAGCCAAAAAGGAGATTCTTCGTAAGGCGTCCCCCTATGCGGATGGAGAAGTAGGGGTAGCCCTTTGGGGTGTGGGTAATCATGGCGGGTTGCCCTCCCGGAAGGATTTGGAGGATGTGGAGGAACTGATTGCCAATTCCAACGGTTCTATGGTTCATAGCACGCCGGAGCAATATTTTGCAGAGCTTACGCCGAAAACAGAACTTGCAAAATCGATGCAGCCCTGCCTGATTGGTTGTTATACCGCCAT
The DNA here is from genome assembly GCA_045591335.1 of Faecousia sp. Classification (GTDB taxonomy): domain Bacteria; phylum Bacillota; class Clostridia; order Oscillospirales; family Oscillospiraceae; genus Faecousia. Next base: position 1,834 of record JAZNSR010000039.1, on the reverse strand, counting down.
GCAGAGCATCAAGCAGAAGCATATTGAGCTGGAAAACAAGCTGTTTACCACAGAAAAGCTGTGCAGCTATGCATCCTTAAATGGGTTGTACAGCAAAAATGCGTATGCTTTTCTGGAAGCGGAAAAAGCGTTGGCATCTCTGGAATTCCATGATATTTATGCCGGCACCTGTGCGGCGGACGGTGAAAAGAGCAGCTTGCGGAAAGCGGATTATGCCCTGGAGCTGCTGCAAAAGGAATGGAATAAAGCCTTTTTCGCAATTTGCGGCATGCACGAAAAAGCGGAAATTGGAGAATTTCCTGTATTTATCTTCAACGCTCAGCCCTACGCCCGGGAGACGGTTTGTGAAACGGAATATTTGATGCCCAAGCCCTTGATCTCGGATACAGAGCAGTATACGGTTTCGGTTTATCAAAACGGCAAGAAAATTCCCTCTCAGTGCATGAAAGAGCTTTCCAACATCCACTATGACCGCAGAAAGCGGATCGCTTACCGCTGCCAATTGCCTGCAATGGATGTGGCAAGGGTGGATTTTAGGGTGGAAGTAGAGCCTAAACAGTTCCTGACCCCCACAACCGGGGATGAGATCGTATTCTCTGACAGCATCAAAACCATTCGTATTAGCCGAAAAACCGGCTTGATGGGAAGCTATGTGGTGAACGGAAAGGAAATGCTGTCCGGTGGTGCGTTCCAGCCGGTGATGTATGAGGACAATGCGGATCCTTGGGGCTGGTATATGGAGCGCATGGGAGAGAATCCCGTGGCCTTCGTTCTGTGTGACGGCAGTACAGGGCCTTTTGAAAAGCTGACCAATGTAAATATCATAGAAGACGGTGATGTTTTGACGGAGGTGGAGAGCTTTTTCTGGCAGGGCTCCAGCTTCGTGCGGATTTCGTATAAGATGTACAAGGATTTACCTTATACGGACATGCAAGCCGATGTGTTTTGGAATGAACAGCAAAAGGCGTTGAAATTAAAGCTTCCCACTGCTGTAAATGGCCGCTTTATTGGTCAAATTCCCTTTGGAACTGACGAATTCGCAAAAGACGGCAAGGAAATCAATGCCCACCGTTTTGTGGGTATGCAGGACGGAGAACATGTGCTGACGCTTTACAATAACTGCACATACGGCTTCTGTGCGGAGGGGAATGACCTGTATGCCACCCTTTTGCGCGGCGCGGCTTATTGTGCCCATCCCATTGAGGACCGCATTCTGATCGATCCCAATCGGTTTATTCCCACCATTGAACAGGGCAGACATCGCTTTTCCTTCCGGCTTTCCTACGATAAAGCAGAAATGCTGGAAAACAATGCCCAGGAGTTTGTGAATCCTCCCTACAGCCTGAACTTTTTCCCGCACGGAAACGGAAATCCGGCAAAGTCCGTTTTGCAGACCGATAATCCCGCAATCAGTTTGTCTGCTTTCTATCCGGCGGATTCCAAATATGTGCTGCGATTTGTAAACAATCATTCCGCGCGCAATATGGTGGCAATTACCCTTTGTGGAAAAAGGTTCGATCAGTCTTTCGCGCCGTATGAAGCAAAAGCGTTTTTGTATGACGGCAAGGATTTGGTGGAGATGGACTGCTGGCTGTAGCTTCGGCCAAGGGCTTCAGAGAGCTTCTGTATGTAACAGGGGATTGCGTTTTTACAGGTGATGCAGTTTTCAGCGTTTCGGGAGACCGTATGTTCCCGGAACGCTGAGGACTGTATAGACTGGTAACATAGTATACAGAATGTTCGGACACATGGTATACAGTTTCATGCTAAAATAAAGGCAAATACCGTCAACAAAAGGAGATGGATGTATGCCTTGGAAAGAGGAAACTGTGGA
>JAZNSR010000038.1:0-6870 GCA_045591335.1 Faecousia sp. | reverse complement strand
TGCGCTTAATGTAGTTGTGTTTGTGATTCTTTTGGTGTATGCACTCACACTGCTTTATCCGTTTTTGTACCTTCTGTTAGGATCTTTGAACGATTCGTGGGGATTTATGCAGGATCCTCTGGGTGTTCCCGAGAAGATTACTTGGGAAAATTTCCAAAGCGTGTTTTTCAATATGGCAGAGGTGACGGGTATGGAGTCCCTGTCTCTGCAGAGTATGTTTTTTCACTCCATTACACTGGCATTGGGACTAACTGTGGTTTCCGTGATGTTGCAGTCTATGACTGCCTATGTATTGGCCAAATATGATTTTCGCGGCAACAGATTGTTGTATATGACCATCATTGTTTCCTCTATGATCCCAACGGTGGGCGCATTGACGGCAACCTTCAAGCTGATGAACCAAACCCATCTGACCGGTACATATATTGGTATGATTCTGCTTCAGGCCAGTGCATTTGGCGGCCAGTTTCTGCATATGCATGCCTATTACAAATCGATTCCCTGGGCCTATGGGGAAAGCGCTATGATCGACGGTGCCAGCGATTTGCAGATATACCTTTTTATTATGATGCCCTTGGCGAAAAAAGCGCTGACAACCTATTTTGTTTTGACATTTTTGGGATTTTGGAACGATTACTGGCTTCCCTCACTGTTTTACGAGCAGCGCCCCACATTGGCGGTTGGCCTGAATCATATCTCAGTGATCGCCACCGGTACAGGCAACTATCCGCTTTTGTTTGCGGCAATGCTGGTAACCATTATTCCTGTGCTGCTTTTATTTGCCGTGTTCCAGAAGCAGATGCTGGGCAATATTACGGGAGGAGGCATCAAGGGGTAATATGAAAGCCTTAAAACCGAAGACTTCGCCCTCCACCACGGCTATTCACAGCCGCAAGGGCCTTTCGAGAAAAACAAAACGCAAGCTTTTTATTATTGGGATGCTTGCATTTCCGCTATTGCAGTGGCTTGTGTTTTTCGTCTATGTCAACATTGATTCTGTACTGATGTCCTTCCAGACGATCAATTATAAAACCGGAGCGATGGAATGGACCTTTAGTAACTATGAAAGGTTTTTTCATGAGTGGAATGCCCTTCCATACCTGAAAAGTGCAGTAAAGAATTCTCTGCTGGCGGGTGCAAACAACATTTTGCTCCTGCTGATCTCTGTTATTCTGTCTTACTTTTTCTATAAAAAAATACCGGGCAGAAAATTCTTTCGCGTGGTATATTTCCTGCCCTCTGTGATTTCTATTGTGGTCTATACGATGGCGTATAAGCTGATGTTCGATACAAGTGTGGGTCCCATCAACATTCTGCTTCAAAAGCTGGGCGTCAATGGGGCGGATTTGCCAACATGGTTTGGAGATACAGATTTGGCGTTCCCCTTGGTACTGCTCTACTGTCTATGGGTGGGTACAGGCTATAATGTTTTGATTGTAGGCTCCGCTATGGAGAACCTGCCTTCGGATGTGATGGAATACTCCTATATGGAAGGCGTCGGTTGGATCAGAGAGCTGTTTCAAATTGTGATTCCGATGATCTGGCCCACTATTTCAGTGGCGTTGCTGGGAAGCGTTACCGTTGTATTTACATTGTTCATACAGGTGGAAATGCTCACAGGAGGCGGACCGGGTCATTCCTCAGAAACCATCGCATATTTGATTAACGGTCTGATCAAGGGCCACAATGCGGATCTGGAGTGGGGTGCAGCCATGGGCGTGTGCTTTACAGTTGCTGCGGCACCCTTGGTAGTACTCACAAAAAAACTGCTGGACAAAATAGGCAGGCATTTTGGCTATGAATAAAACCACAGAACAAGGAGAATGATTATGCAAGTGAAATTGAAAGTGCTGGCAGGTGTTTTGGCGCTGGTAACGGCTGCCTCCTGCCTGTTGCCTGCAATGCCGGTCTCTGCGGCGGAGCAAACGGTCACCATCTCCGATCGCTTTGATGATGCGAACACCGTAGGCGGCTACGACTTTTCATTTTGGAGTGCTTACGCCACCGATGGGGCATTCGCCGTAGAAGAGCGCACAGAAGCTAACAAGGCGTTGCAGTTCAAAGGAACCGGCACCAATGGTGAGCGCACAGTTCTCATCTCCAAGGATTGGTACTGGGAGCTGCATAGCCTTAGCTTTGATGTAAAATTCCCTCAAAAAGGGGAATGGTTTGGCGTTGATTTTCCGGATATTTTAGACCCGAAGGAGTATTTGGGAGACTTCGGTCAAAACGGAGACCCTATGTGCTACGGTGCTTTTCGGGCAAAATATGATGACGATTTCGGCTTTGCAAAAACGGACTGGACCTATTGGGGCTTTGACAGCAAATCGGTTGCCGATATGTGGGTCAGCGTGAAGATCGTTCCAAAGACCGAGAAAACAGCCACCATATATATGGCACCCCAGGGACAGAGCTTTCGCACTGCCAGAGGGCAGGACATTGTGCTTTCCGATGACCGGTCCTTCCATAATTGCAACATTGTGTTCACAGACTACGCCTTTAGCGGTTATATGCTGGACAACATTGTGATTGAGACGGATACCGGTACATATACTGAGGATTTCAGCGATGATAAAAACGACTTGTTTGAGTTGATTTCTCTGACCACCGGATCACCCACCGGTTCTACCCCTGTTGTGGAAGAAGGTGCGATTCGGAGTATGCGCATCAGTAACGCCATCCAGGGAGATCGCCTGGTTGCCAATGAAAAAATTGCGCAGCAGGATGAATATATGGACACTGACGCACAGGTATTGGATGTCAGCTTCCTGCTGGATATGTCCAATGCCCAGCCGGATCAAGAGGTGGCATGCGTGTTTGGAATCCAGGAACAGTGGGATGATCCCTTCGTGGGCACATGGGGCTATGTTATGAATCAAAAGGGCTGCCGTTTGGTCTCGTTTGAAGAGGACGGCAGCGAGAAGGTTTTAGCCACAGGGAATTTCCGTTTGGGAAAGGATAACAGAACGATCAGCCTGTCTTTGAAAAAGAACGGCGCACTTACGGTACTGGAAAACGGCAAGAAGGTCCTCTCTTATAACGGTGTAACGAATTACGGCGGCTATATGTGCTTTGCGGCGAAAACGGAAATCACAGAACCGGTGTATGTGGATGATGTGACCGTCTCTAACGGCATCTACAATGTGATCACCACCAAGTCCTACACCGATGATTTTTCCACAAATCGGTTGGGTAACGGAGGTCCGTCTGACTACGCCTGGCATGCCGAAGGCGGTACGATCACCGTTTCCAACGACGAGCTGGTTTTCAGTGGCTGTGTGGACGGATCCTACTTTGGCCCGGCCTATGAATATGAAACCTTCGAGTTGAGCTTTGAGCTGACCAGCATTCTGGCAACCAACGATCCCAACAATGCCGCAGGCGGCACCTATCTGAACAACTGGATCGGAATTGATTTTGGAAAGAAAAATCCCAACATCAAAGATTATGGCAGTTATGGAATGTATTTTATGCGGATACGGCCGGAAACTGCGGATGCCCAATGGGACACGGTGGATTGCTCTATCCACAGAAATACCAAAGTCAGTCCCTTGACGGGCGAGAAGATGGTCCATACCAATGAGATACCGGCATCCTACTTCAAGGATATTACCTATGATGGCGTGACGAAAATGCGGGAGGAAATATCTCCTGATGCGGCGGTCTGCTTCAAGCTGGTAGCAACAGAGGATCGCATGGAGCTGTATATGAAGCGTGCGGATCAAGAGGAATACACCCTTTATAATGTTTTAACAGGGGTGGATCCTGCCGGATACATAAGCATTGCCTGCACGGGCTATACCTACTGGAGTATTGATAACTTTGCAATTAAGAATACGGCGAAGGTCTTCAATGAAGCGCCGGAGGTGGTAATTGAATTACCGGAGCTTGTCAGCGATGAGGAACGGGGTCTTGCAGGAACGGATTCCAACTGGGAGGAAGAGGTAGCGATCAATGCAAGCTATGTTCCCTCCGTACCGGCGACGAACTGGCTGTGGATCGTGATCGGTGCTTTGGCATTTGTCGCAGCTGCGGCAGTGGCAGTGGTTGTGGTTATCATTTTCCGTAAGCGTAAAAACAAGGAGGCAGGAGAGGCAATATGAGAAAAATGAGATCCTTTATCAGCATCGCAATGCTGCTTTGTTTATTGCTGGCAGGCTGCAGCACAGCGCAGGTGGCTAAAGAGCCTACCTTTGCCGAATGTGAAGACGGCGTGGATTTTACAGCCTATTCCGCGCCTACACTTAATACAAGAGTTGGACCGCAGCTTGAGGATGCTTATCAGAAGCTGGCAGAAGCCGGTTTTACAAAAGCCATTGCCCTGTACGAGGGCGATGCCTGGATGACCGGCAGCGATATTTACGATACCATTGCCCAGCGCAGCGAGGTTGCACAGGAGGAAGCGTTGGTCGTTTTGGATCTTGCGCAGAAAGCGGGCATTGAGTATTTTGTCCGTGACTGGTCGTTCTACGGCCTTGGCAGAAACTTCAAGGATGAGATCGACACAAAGGAAGAATTTGAGCGAGTCATTTCCAAAATGTTCGATGAAAACAACCTGTACATTGACCATCCGGCATACGGGGGAAGCTTTGGCTTTGATGAACCCAATGTTCAGGAGATGGACACCATTGTATGGCAGGTGGAGCTGTATCAAAAATATATCGCGCAAAACAGCGATGTAGGCGGCGAGATCTTTATTAACCTGCTTCCTTCCTATGTTGGGGATAACTCGGAAGCGCTGTCAGAGGATAATGATTACACCTATAGCGAATATGTAGACTACTACTTTGCGCACATTGCACCTTTGCTGGGGTATGTTTGCTGGGATTTTTATCCGTATATGTCCAACGGCAGTGAGTACTACATTCGGGATGGATTCCTTAGAAATATGGAGTTGATGGCACAGAAGGCGAAGGAAGCCGACTGTGAGGTTCGTGCCTTTGTTCAGGCCACGGGAGACTTCACAGGCATGAGAAATCTGGACAACATCGCTGACCTGCGGTTTCAAATCTATTCCGGTATGGCATTTGGTGTGCGGGAGTTTGCTTACTACACCTACAGCTCTCCGGGCAACGAAATAAACTTCACCAGGGAAGACGGCTATTCCCTGTACGATTATAAAACCGACACCTACACATGGGTGTACGACGCGGCAAAGATCGTAAACAATGAGGTCCACGCCATGGAGGATGCCTATATGGCATACGATTGGGCAGGCACAATGTTTATGAACGCCAACGAGATGCTGGATAACCAGCTCTTTGCGAATCTTACCGAGCCTTTACAGTCCCACGATCGTATGAAATTTTTGTCCTGCACGCAGGATGTGATGGCCGGTGCGTTTACGGCGAAGGATCCGAGCAATTCTGCCAAGGACGCATTTATGATCGTGAATATGGCTGACCCGCTGGAGAAGCTGGACAATGAGGTTACCGTTCAGTTTCACAATGCCACACATCTTTTGATGTATCGGCTGGGAGAAAAAAAGGTTGTGGAGCTGCCTTCTGACGGTGTTTACACCTTCTGCTTAGAACCTGGCGAAGGCCGTTTTGTAATTCCGTTTTAACCACCCAACCAAAAGGAGGAATCATTGATGAAAAAAACAATTCTCAAAATTTTGTGCTGTGTGCTTGCAATGGTACTGATGCTGTCCGTAGCAGCATGCGGTGCAGGAGGAAACGGCGACAATGCTGACGGCAGACGAATCCTCAAATGGGAGGTTCTGAAGGCCGGCTACGGAACCATTCCCTACGAAAAGATTGCAGAGGCGTTTATGGCAGAGCATCCGGATGTGTTGGTAAAAATCGTTTTCAATCCCAGCATTGCCACCACCACTGCCTCCCGTTTGGAGAGCAATACCAACCTGGCGGATGTTTACAGCTATCGAAGCATTGACTCCATCAAGCGCTGGGCTATTGAGGGCTGGGTAGAACCGCTGGATGATGTGTATAACGCCCAGCTTTCCACCGGAAAGACCGTAGCAGAAAGCCTGACTGGAAATACACAGGAAGTCTGCAGCTATAATGGCACTCCTTACGCAATTCCTGAGTATACCTCTTTGGGCGGCATCGTTTACAATAAGAGCCTGTTCCAGCAGTATGGTTGGGAAACTCCGAAAACCACGGCAGAGCTGGAAGTGCTGTGCAAGCAGATTTTGAAGGATACGAACAATGCGGTAGCTCCCATTGTCTATTGCGGCGGTGCTGCGGACGGCTATCTCTACATGGCTGTGGACAACTGGGTATATTCCTATGAGGGCATGGACCAGCTGGACAACTTCTTCAGCTACGAAAGCCCGGAAGTGTTTAATCCTACTGCCTATAAGGGCAAGATGTATGCACTGCAGAATTTGCAAAAGTTCTTTTATGACGAAGGTGCGTACACCATGACAGGCAGCGTGGGTATGACCCATATTGTAGCGCAGACAAAACTGATTCAGGGGCAGGCGGCGATGATGGTCAATGGCTCCTGGTTTGAAAATGAGATGTCCGATGTGCTGGAGAAAAACCCGGATGTGGAGATGGGTATGATCCCGTTGCCTGAGATGAGCGATCCCTCCGGGAAGGTGCTCCATTCCGCAAACTACACGACGGTAGACGAAAAACAAGTGATTCAGGCGGAATTCGGCTCCAATTACTTTATTCCGGCCAATGCGGCAAATAAGGAGGATGCCAAGGAATTCCTGAGATTTTTGAGCGAGCCGGAGATCTGCGCTATGTATACCCGTTATACAAATGCTGTTCGCCCCTTTGAATACGATCTGTCTCCGGATGCGGAGGCTTATGCGGGGATGAGCAGCTTTGGTAAAAGCGTGCTGACTATGGCGGCTGAGAGCTACTTGTATACGCCGAATGTAACCAGTCCTATCGC
>JAZNSR010000037.1:0-23527 GCA_045591335.1 Faecousia sp. | reverse complement strand
GGCTGCGTCCTTCGCCGACCCCTGCCACTCGCTCGGGTCGCTTTATCTGCCACCGGCAGCGCTCCCCTCGCTCCCCGGACTCTCACCTGCGGTTCGAGTCCGCTTCCAACAAAGAATAAATCCCATAGTGAATATATCCATTCACTATGGGATTTATTGGTGCTGGTGACCGGACTCGAACCGGTACGCCTGTTACAGCAAGGGATTTTAAGTCCCTGGTGTCTACCTATTCCACCACACCAGCTTAACGCCCGCATATCATATCACAATTTTCAAAGTCCGTCAAGCGGTTTAAAACAGCATTTTATAGGGATTTGCCGGGAGCAAAACAGGTTTTTGTTTGTTGCGTAGAGTGTGCCTGTGTGATATAATGATGCAAATAAACGCGTTTGAAGGGAGAATCAGTTATGAAAACCTATACCATTGTGAAAAAGCCGGAGGACATGGACTGGAATTTGGTGCCGGAGGCAGCCATTGATTGCTGCCAGTGGGGGTGTTGGGCAGATGTTTCTGCCAAGGCACAGCTTTGCTATGATGCAGAAGCCATCTATGTGCGGCTGACTGCCCGGGAAGAAAAGATCCGCGCTCAAGAGCGGGGGCAGACCGGTATGCCGTATTTGGACAGCTGCTTGGAGTTTTTCTTCAGCCCCGTGGCGGAAAGCGCCACTTATTTCAATATTGAAATGAACCCCAATTGTGTCATGTATTTGGGAATCGGCACAGACCGGTATGATCTGATTCGGCTGCTGCTGCCCGATGGGGGCAATCTGGACGCAGAGGCGGAGAAAACCGCCGACGGCTGGGCTTTGACCTACCGCATTCCCGCCAGCCTGATCCGCCGGTTTTTCCCGGATTTTGTCATTCGCTCCGGGGCACAGATGCGGGGTAATTTCTATAAATGCGGCGATAAGACTGAAACGCTCCATTATTTTGCATGGAATCCCCTGGAATGCGAATCTCCGGATTTCCACCGCTCCGAATACTTTGGACAACTGATTTTCGCATAAGAAAAGTTTGCCTCACCAGATCGAAATGACCCGGTATGAATCGTAGGGACGCCCGTCCTCGGGCGTCCGAGATATGAAAATAGCACAAAATTTGCGAAAACTCTGCAAATTTTGTGCTATTTTTAGGCTTTTAGCGGTCACCTCAGGAGAGGTGAGCCTACGGATGCCGTTCTGAGGCGGTTCCTTCTTATGCAATATTGTTGTCGTCACCCAGCCAGGCGGCCATGGTTGCGCTGTGTTGATTGTACAGGGCTTTTACGGCATCTTGCTGGCCGGTGCTTAAGCTGCTCCATATATTGTTGACTGCGGTCACCGCGTCTTTCATGCTGGTGGTCTGCACTTGGGTGGTCAGGGTCTGCCCCTCGATCACCACAAAGGCAGAAGCGGTCACGGGTATCTCGCCGCCGCCAGCGGCCATGATGTTTTTTAGCCGCAGGGTGAAACTGCCGTCTGTGGGCGCGCCGTCAGCGGATTTGGTCACATTCAGCTGAGCGCCCATGTGGAAGCCGTAGGCGGAAGCAGCCAGAATCCGGTAATCGCCCTTTAATTGGGCCTTAAAGCCCAGGGCGTCCGCATAGGGCTGCAGGCGGATATGGGTGATGGAAAATTCGTATGCGTGGAAGGAGTGGGCATTGGTGTCTTCTTCCAGGGCCAGATAGCCGTCCGCGGCGGCAACCGCTGCGCCGGTAATATACAGAGTGCCGTATTCCTCGGTATCATAATCGGTGGTCATGGTGTCCATGCCGTAGACGGTGTGACCGCCGGTGGCGGAGAGATAGCCAAAGTAACCGTTCAGATCAATGGTCACATCCTTGGTCAGCGCCAGCGCATAATAATCGGTGTTGCTGCCCAGGTTTGCCAGTAGCTTGATGGGCTGATCGTTGGCGGCGGCATAGGCATCTGCAAAGCTTTCATATTGCACATCGCCCACCTGTGCCACCTTGGGTGCTTGCGGTGCGGCATCCACTTGACGGAACAAATAAATTCCCGTATAGATGGTGCCGGTGTAGTAGCCGCGGATGGGGGCGGAGCCTGTGGAGTTTTGGGAGATGGTATAGCTTTTTTCGCCGTAGCTGGAGGCAAGCGCCACATTACCGTCAGAATCTGTAACGATTTTCCACAAGGTTGTGCTGTATTGGGTGCCCAAGGCCAGCTTTCGGCTGGCGGTGGTGCTGGTATATCCTAAATACTGCATGGTACCGTTCACTTCAAAGCCTACGGTAAAACCGTTGGTGTTATCGCCAGTCAAGGTTACTACCTGGGCATCTGCAGGCAACGATGCGCTGGTGATGATGTCGTTGGAAGCACTAACGGTAGTGGAAGAAACGGACCAGTCACCGCTGATTGCAGATGTTGCCGGGTAGATGGTGGGGTATGTACCGCTTCTTACTGCGCCGATGATATATTTTCCTGCGGTGGCGGTTTCCGGAGTTATAAGCACATAATCACCTGCGTTGCCATTGGTGCCGGGTTTTGCTGCGCCGCAGCCGGAGCAGATGTCGTTTACATAGCTATGTCCGGTGGCGGCAATGGCAGAGCCGGTTTTGAGGGTGATGCCGCAATCGGCGCAAACAGTGTTGCCTGTATAACCTGCGGTGGTGCAGGTGGCTGCGATCACACCGCTGAGTTGGGTGTTTGTATGGGCGCAGACGGTGGTGCTGGTGGAATAAAACACAGTGCCCGTGGTGGCCTTATACAGGGTTAAAGGGCCGCCGGTGGAGCTGGAATAGGCAGAAAAACCGTGAGTGGAGTTCTTGCGCAGGTATTTGCTGTTGCCCAGGTTGACAAAATCATAGGTTTTAGTGCCGCTGACGCTCCATTTCACATAATCCGTTTGATAGTTCAAAAAAACCATTTGATTATTGGTGTAGGAGGCGGTGGCATAGCCTTCGCTGCCATAGAGCGTGTAATGTTCGCCGGAGGGAGCAATTGTCCAAACAATGGCACTGTCCGGGTTCACAATTAAGTTATTTTGAGGAAGTACCGTTTGATAAGCAAGACGGTTGGAGATGATTTCTGCCTTCATAGCACCGGTGCCGGTGGAGTCGGTATAGGTGATGATGTAGTCACCTGCAGTGATTTCACCGCTATATAGTTTATATACATTTCCGCTGCCCACAGACAGATCCACATTGGTGTAGAGTGCGTAATAGGTCTGCTCCGCTGCGGTGGCGGTGTTGCCGGGCAGGTATACGGCGGCAGGCTTGGCGTCGGTCCGGTTTACGGTGGTGCTGACCCAGCCTGCAAAGCTGTAGCCGGTTTCCGGGGTGCTGGTGGGTTCCGGGAATTCTATGCTTTGCCCCGCGGAAACACTGTAAGATTTGGTCTGTTCGCCATTTTCCAGGAAGCGGATGGTAACGGTATCTGTCTCTGTGCTGCCGGAGTTATTGGAGGGGCTGGTATAATCACTGGGGACGGCAGCACCAAATAGCCGGAAGCCCAGCTCCGGATAGTCCACGAACACATTTCGAGTGCCGGTGATGGATTCCACAGAGTCGTTGCGGCCCATTTCCCAGGTGTCCACCGGGTCTTCTTCCAGCCATTTGAGCAGTACTTCTTTGCTTTCAATTACGCCGTCTGTTCCAAATAATACGGCTTGCTCGCTGGTGGTATCTTGCCAGCGCACATATACATACAGCACAATACGGGCAACATCGCCCCGCAGGTCGTAGGTGCCGCCGGAGGCTTTGTTGGGGTTATAGTAGCTGGTTCCTTCACCGTAAGCGGTGTTGTTACGGCCGGAGTTTTCGCTGGAGGAGGCAGGGCGTAGCATCATGATGTCATTTTCACCGTTGCCGTTGGTATCACCCTTGCTGTTGGGCCAGGTGTGTTCCCGGTTCCAGGTGGAGCCGCTGTCCCAACCGGGGCCAATGGCACTGCCGGAATAGAAGGAGGAAATCTTGGTGGAGGTCAGCGCACTGTTTTGGCAGTCCGTGAAAGCGAACATATCGCGGGTAGCGTTGTAAGAGGTTTCATAGCTATGGTTGCTTGTCATCAGTGTCCGCAGCTTCTGAAACAGCGTGCTGTTGGGCACACTGCTGACCGTGGAAGATCCGGAAAATTTGGACAAAGCCTCATAGGAGGTATTGTTATCCTGGTAAAATTTTACCGCATTGGGGGATAAGAATGTGGCAGTTGTGCCGCGGGTGCCCCAGTTGTAAATCACATTGCTGCAATTGCTGTATTCACTGGTGCTGCCATAGCGGTAGGTGACTGTGTCTGCCGCGTTGGCCTGGGGGAGGCGGACGGTTGCCAGCAAGCTCAGGCAAAGCACCAGAGCCAGCAGGATAGAAAAGCTGCGCTTGAAGATGGGATGCATAACACCACTCCGTTTCTGTGTAAATGGTTTCCTATTTTATCAGCATAATTTTATCACAGAAAATGCCTTTTTTCAACGATTTTTCCAAATTATACCGGGTAAAAATTTGAAAAAATGGGAAACACCAAGGATTGTGTCTGTATTTTGATTTTATAACAAGATATGGTTCTGTTACAAAAAACACCCGGGGAATTTCTATAAATTCTGCGGTGATTTTCGGTTGTGCGGGGGAGAAAATTGTGATATACTAAAGAATAATGACTATTTTTGAGGGGAGGCGGCTTATGAACGCAGCCGAATTAAAGCTGGATAAGGCCCAGGTCCATAAGCTGCTTTGTGCCGGCAGCGGAGACGCGGCGCTTTTGTATTTGTATATGCAAAGCGGTAACGACCCGGAAAATGCCGCTAAAGAATTGGGACTCAACGCCTCCCGGTATTCCTGCGCTGCCGCCAGCCTGCGGCAATTGGGCTTATGGCCCCAGGAAAAGCAAAAGCTGATCCCTGTGGGGGAGCGTCCCCGGTATTCTGAGGTGGATGTGATCCGCGCCATGGATACCGACGCGGACTTCCGCGCCCTCTATGCAGAGCTTCAGCGGCTTTTGGGCAAGAGCCTGAACACCGAGGAAATGAAGATCATTCTGGGCTTTGTGCGTTATTTGGGGCTGCCTATGGATGTGATCTGCGTGCTGGTGTGCTATTGCAAAGAAAAGGCCCGCAGCAAGGGTCTCAGCCGCACGCCCTCCTTGCGGAGCATTGAAAAAGAAGCCTATGCCTGGGCGGAAATGGGTATTGACTCCATGGAGGAGGCGGCGGCATATATGCAGCGGCAGAATCTGCGCAACAGCCGGCTCAGCCGGATCATGGCAACCCTGCAGATCCATGGCCGCAAGCTCACCCCCGGAGAAGAAAAATACGCCCAAAATTGGATCGATTGGGGCTTTGATGACCAGGTCATTGCCATGGCCTATGAGCGCACCTGCTTAAATACCGGTGGCTTAAGTTGGCCCTACATAAATAAGATCCTCTCCCGTTGGTATCAGGAAGGCTTGATGACGCCGGAGCAGATTACCGCCGGAGATCAAAACAAAAAATCCAGGACCGGGCACCGTGGCCTTGACGAGGATGAAAAGGCTGCATTGGCTGCCATGATGGAGGAGGTCTGACTGTGGGATATAGCAATGAAGTGGTGATCCGCGCCCGGCAGCAGCTGGAAAATGTCAACCAGGCAGCGAAAGCGGAGAATCGCCGCCGAACGGTGGAGGCGTATGAGCGTCTGCCCCGGCTGAAGGAGCTGGACAGCCTGCTGCGCCGCAGCATGGTGCTGGCTGCTCAGGCGGCATTCAGGAAGGGTGATGAGGCGGAGCAGATCATGGAGGAAGCCAAAACCGCCAACCAAGCCCTGCAGAAAGAGCGCAGGGAGCTGATCGCCCGGCATTATCCGGAGGATTGGCTGGAGGTGGATTGTGCCTGCGCCCGTTGCGGCGGCACCGGTTATATGGGAAGCGCCATGTGCACCTGCCTGGAGGCTCTTTGCCGCCAGGAGCAGAAAAAGCAGATCAGCATTCTTTCCAACGGCGCCAACCGGTTTGAAGATTTTGACCTTTCCTATTATCCGGAAAAGAATGTGGACGGCACGGATATTTCCATGCGGACGGTTATGGCAAAGACGCTGAACACCTGCCGGGCTTATGCGGCGGCATTTCCCGGTGAGCAAGGCAATTTGCTGTTTTCCGGGGCTACGGGCCTGGGCAAGACCTTTCTTTCCGCCTGCATTGCCGCGGAGGTAACGGATCAGGGCTATTCCGTGGCTTATGAAAGCGCGCCCCGGCTGTTTTCCCAGCTGGAAAAGGCAAAATTTGCCCACGATCCGGAGGTCCGGGCCCAGATGGAGACCTATTGCAGCCGCTATACGGATTGCGACCTTTTGATCCTGGACGATTTGGGCACGGAGCTCAGCGGCCAGTTTGTGACTGCCGCCTTGTATCAGCTGATCAACGAGCGGTATATGCAGGGCAAGGCCACTATCATTTCCACCAATCTGAAGAATGAAGATATAGAAAGCCGGTATTCTCCCCAGGTGCTTTCCCGGCTGCGGGGCAACTACCGCAGAGTGGCCTTTGTGGGCGATGATATTCGGATCAAAAAGAATCGGGGGCAAGTGTGATGAAACCGCTTTTGTTGTTTGATTTGGATGGCACTTTGCTGGATACCCTCCAGGATCTGACAGACAGTGTCAATCATACCTTATTACAATATAACTGCCCCACCCATACCCGGCAGCAGGTTTGCTCCTTTGTAGGGAACGGGGTCAGAAGCCTGATTACCAACGCCCTTCCCGGCAAACCCAACGATCCGCCGGTGGAGGCGGTGCTGGCGGATTATCTAGCCTATTATGCCTTGCACAACCAGGATTCCACCGCCCCCTATGCGGGTGTTTTGGAAATGCTGGCGCAGCTGCGGGAATATCCCATGGGTATTGTTTCCAATAAGGCCGACCAGGATGTAAAGCCCTTGTGCAGCCGGTTTTTCCCGGGCATTTACGCCATGGGAGAGATCCCCGGCTGTCCCCGAAAGCCTGCGCCGGATATGCTTTTGCGGACCATGGCCCAATTGGGTTATGACAAATGCATCTACATTGGCGACAGTGAGGTGGATGTGGCAACGGCAAAAAATGCCGGGATCCCCTGTATCAGCGTTACCTGGGGCTTCCGCACCCGGCAGCAGCTTTTAGAGGCCGGGGCTACCCATTTGTGTGATAAGCCGGAGGATCTGCCGGCTTTGGTATATGAACTGGAAAAGATGGTTTAAAAGGAGAGAATGAATATGGCCAATCAGAAAAAAGGCAACGGCGGTCTGATCGCATTGATTTGCGTGATGGCAGTGATTTTGGTAGCACTGATCATTGTGGCGGTCGGCATGAATGGCGGCGGCGACATTACCCCCACCCAAACGGACCCCGTGATCACCACCGAGCCTACTACAGAACCTACCACCGAGGCAACCACTGAGCCCACCACCGAGCCTCCTATTATTAAGGAAGCCACCGCCACCGTAGGCGCCGTGGGCGATATCCTGATGCATGATGCATTGATCCAGGGCGGCTATGACAAGGCCACCAACACCTATAATTACGATTATCTATTTAAATGGCTGGGACCGGCCATTGGCCAGGTGGATTTTGCGGTAGCAAACCTGGAGGTTACCCTGGGCAGTAATGAAAAACGCAATTACGGCGGCTATCCTCTTTTCAATTGCCCGGATACCATCGTAGACGCCTTGCAGAACGCAAACTTTGACCTGCTGCTCACTGCCAATAACCACAGCTATGATACCGGCGCTTTTGGCTTTGCCCGCACCCAGCAGGTTTTGAAGGAGAAGGGCATACCCCATATCGGCTCCCGTCCCACCCTGGAGGATAAGAGCTATTATATTGCCGATATCAACGGTATCAAGGTGGGTATGATCAACTATACCTACAACACCAGCATTTACGCCGACGGCTCTGTGGCGCTGAACGGCATCAAGCTTTCCAAGGAGGATTCGGCGCTGATCAATACCTTTGGCTATAATAAGCTGGATGATTTCTATGCCCAGCTGGAGCAGCAGCTGAAGGATATGCAGGCTGACGGCGCGGAGGCGTCCGTGGTGTATATTCACTGGGGCAACGAATATCAGACCAAAGAAAATAATTATCAGAATCAGATCGCCCAGGCGCTGTGCGATCTGGGTGTGGATGTGATCGTGGGCAATCATGCCCATGTGCCCCAGCCCGTGGAGCTGCTGACCAGCCAAAAGGATGAGACCCAGAAGACCCTGTGCCTGTACTCCACCGGCAACTGCGTTTCCAATATTTACCAGACCAGCAAGTTCCCGGTGAACACCGAGGACGGCATGATCTTCACCTTCACCTTTGCCAAGTACTCTGACGGCACTGTGGTGGTGGAGAGCACCCGTGTGATCCCCACCTGGGTGTACCGTTATTCCGATGCCAACTATGTGCGCAAGCACCTGGTGATGGTCATGGATGATACGGTGGAGGATTGGAAGACCGCCATGGAGCTGACCGACGCACAGCTGAAATCCTGCCAGAATTCCTATGACCGCACTATGAAGATCGTGGGCGAGGGTGTTGACCAGGCCAACGAATACTATCAGGCCAACCAGGAAAAGGTGGAAGCAGAACTGGGCGTGGAATAAAAAACCTTATTTTTGGGACTTTTTATAAAAATAAGTTGTGAAAACTACCGGAAAAGGTAAATGAATTCCTACAAATCAAAGTGCACATTTCACAAAAAATGAAATTTTTGTTGATTATTTTTGCATTTTGGTTGAAAGACAAATGTCTTTGTACTATAATATACAAACGCATTACCTTTGCGGGAATGGAGTCAAAATCTTGGGTTATCGAGAGTTTGCAAAGGATTATAAAATCGAATATGAGGATCGCCCGGGTCATAAACGCCCCAAAGCGGTGCGGGTGTATGTGGGCCCCTGGTTCCGTTTTGCCCAGCCGCCGGAGAAGATCCGCTTTTTGCGATGGTATTATTTGATCGGCATGGCTGCCATTGCGCTGCTGCTTTTGATCCCTATGTGTATCGATTGCGCATTCACCCGCATATGGTATATTCAGGTGCCTGCCGCCATGGCATGGATCCCCTGGGTGCTGGCCGTCGGCGCTACCTGGCGCTTGTGGACAGCGAAGGACCGGGTGGACCGGCAGCATAACGCTATGCTGGGCGGCCGTATGAGCAGCTCCTGCTTGTTTCTCATGGGCTTTTGCCTGATCAGTCTTTTGGGCAGCCTGGTTGCCCAATCCATCCATACCGCCCAGCCTGCGGATTATGTGGTCTGCGGCTGCTATGCCCTCAGCGGCGCCTGCGGCGTGGCGCTGTTTGCCAAGCGTAAGGGGCTGGATATGGTTATGGTAGACCCCGGCGCAAATAAAAAATAAAAATAGGTATGCCTATTTTTCATGGATACCAAGGTATCCATGAAAGAACCCTTGTATATTTCTCGGCTTGACCGATGAATATAAAATTTGTTAGGAGGAAAGATTATGAAATCCACTATCACCAAGCTGTTGGCACTGGCTCTGGCCCTTGTGATGGTTTTGGGTGTGTTTGCCGGTTGTGACCAGACCGAGCAGCCCGATCCCACTCAGCCCACCGGTGGCAACGAGACCCCCGCAACTGCAGATACTCTGGTTTATGCAAACGACTACCTGTCCCAGAAGTTCAGCCCCTTCTTCGCTGACACTTCCTACGACCAGGATGCCGCTGGCATGACTCAGGTCTCTCTGCTGACCTCTGACCGTGAAGGCAATGTTGTGCTGAACGGTAAGGAAGGCGCAGTCATTCCCTACAACGGCACTGACTACACCTACTACTCCCTGGCAAACTGCGTAATCACCGAGAACGAAGATGGCACTGTTACTTACGCAATCGACATGCGTGACGATGTGACCTTCTCCGACGGTGAGAAGCTGACTGCAGACGACGTCATTTTCTCTATGTATGTTCTGTCTGACCCCACCTACGACGGCTCCTCCACTCTGTACTCTCAGGCTATTCTGGGTATGGAAGAGTACCGTTCCGGCATGGACACCCTGTTCAATCTGATCAGCGCTGCCGGCCGTGACAATGCCGACTTCACCTACTGGGATGAAGCTACTCAGACTGCTTTCTGGGCTGATGTAGACCAGGCTGGTGCTAAGTTCGCTCAGGAAATCGCTGACTACTGCATCGCTGCAGGCTACGGCACCAATGTGTCCGAAGGCGCTGCTGCATGGGGCTTCGGCGGCCTGGCTGCTGACGCTACCGCTGCTGACTTCTTCGCTATGATGGTTGAAGCTTACGGCGGCAATCTGGCTGAGCTGAGCAGCGTTGAGTCTGCCGGCACCTCTCTGTTCGACTTCATGGAAGGCTACAGCAACTACACCATCGGTGTTGCCACCGGTGACGGTGCCGCTAACATCGAAGGCATTAAGAAGACCGGCGACTACTCCCTGGAGATCACTGTTGCTAAGATTGACCCCACCTTCATTTATCAGCTGACCCTGGCAGTTGCTCCTATGCACTACTATGGTGATGCTTCCAAGTACGACTACGAGAACAACTCCTTTGGCTTCCCCAAGGGCGACCTGTCCTCCGTCCGTGCTAAGACCACCGAGCCTCTGGGTGCTGGCCCCTACAAGTACGTTTCCTACGAGAACAACGTTCTGTCCTACGAGGCTAACGAGTCCTACTTCCTGGGCGCTCCCAAGATCAAGTACTTCAAGATGCAGGGTGTTGGCTCTTCCGATAAGGTAACCGGTATGACCACCGACCTGTTCGATGTCACCGTTCCCAACTTCAACGATGACGATATCGCTGCCATCAAGGCACACAACCCCAACGGCGAGCTGGTTGGCGACAAGCTGACCACCGTTACCACCGACTTCCTGGGCTACGGCTACATCGGCATCAATGCTGACAATGTGAAGGTCGGCGACGACAAGGGCTCCGCTGAGTCCAAGGCTCTGCGCCGTGCACTGGCCACTCTGCTGGCTGTGTACCGTGAGCCCGTGGTTTACGCTTACTATGGCGACCGCGCTTCCATCATTCAGTACCCCATCTCCAACACCTCCTGGGCTGCTCCGAAGCCTGCTGATGAGGGCTACAACCTGGCATATTCCAAGAATGCTGCCGGTGAAGTCGTTATCACTGCTGACATGAGCCAGGAAGAGAAGGTTGTTGCTGCTAAGGCTGCTGCCAAGACTCTGTTCGAGGCTGCCGGCTACACCTTCGGCGCTGATGGCAAGCTGACTGCTGCTCCCGCTGGCGCTGCTACTTCTTGGGAAGTTATCATCCCCGCTGACGGCGTGGGCGATCACCCCGCCTACGGCATCCTGACCGAGACCAAGAACGCTCTGCAGGAAATGGGCCTGGATCTGATCATCAACGACCCCGCTGACTCCAACGAGCTGTGGGATGCTCTGGATGCTAACAAGGCTGAGCTGTGGGCTGCTGCATGGGGCGCTACTCCCGATCCCGATATGTATCAGGTTTACCACTCCACCAATGTCCACGGTCTGGAAGGCTCTTCCAACTCCAACCACTACGGCATTCAGTCCGATGAGCTGGATAAGCTGATCATGGACGGCCGTTCCTCCACCGACCAGGCTTTCCGTAAGGCTACTTACAAGTCTGCTCTGGAGCTGCTGATGGATTGGGGCGTTGAGGTTCCCACCTACCAGAGACAGGAAGCTACTCTGATCTCCACCGAGCGTGTCAACATCGACACCATCCCCGGCGATCTGACTCCCTACTACGGCTGGCTGGCCGAGGTTCATACTCTGGAGATGAACTAATTTCCAATTTGTTTGGATAACCGGTAACTGAGAATTAAGTAAATGCGACCATGGGCGGACTTGTTCCGCTCATGGTTTGCGTTGCCTTAAAGGGCTCCCGCCCTTTAAAATACGGGTCGCCTGAACCAACAAATCTGCACTTGGTGCGAAAAAACAGCAAATGCGGATTTGCCTGCTCAGGCGATTTGGCGGGGTAACCCGCTGAAAATTTACTTTTGCTCCCCCATGGGAAATAAATGGAAAAGTGGTGATATAATGGGGAAATTTATACTGAAACGTGTGCTTTTGTCCATTGTCATTTTGTTCTGTGTTATGCTGATCATCTATACTTTGATGCACAGCTTGCCCACCAACTACATAGAAACAATGGCACAGCAGCTGGCCCAGCGGCCCGGCGCGAATAAATCCGCAGCGGAATGGGTGGCGGATCTGAATGCCAAATACGGCATGGATAAGGGTATTATCGGCGGCTTCTTTATTTGGCTGAAGTCTGCCATCGTGGGGGATTTCGGCGTCAGCTGGGTGCATAATATCCCCGCTACCGAGAAATTCGCGGATGTAATCGGCATCAGCTTCATTTTGGGTGCTGTGTCCATGTTCTTTGAGATCATTATTGCCATCCCTCTGGGCGTTATGGCTGCCAAGAAGCAGTACAGCGCCATCGACTATACGGTTACAGTGGTGGCCCTGGTTGGTATTTCCATGCCGACCTTCTTTGTGGCGACGCTGCTGAAGCTGGTATTTGGTGTGTACTTGGGGTGGTTTGAGATCACAGGTCTGACCTCGGCCCGGTATTATGATACCTTGTCGACTTTCGGCAAGATCATGAACCAGGCGTGGCATTTGGTGCTGCCCACCATCACCATTGTGATCATCTCCATCGGCGGCTTGATGCGCTATACCCGCACCAACATGCTGGAAGTGCTGAATGCTGACTATATCCGTACTGCCCGTGCCAAGGGTCTGCCGGAGAAGAAGGTTATCAACTATCATGCCTTCCGCAATACGCTGATTCCCGTGGTGACCATTCTGGGCGGCAGTCTGCCCAGCCTGTTCTCCGGCGCTTTGATCACCGAGCAGCTGTTCTCTATTCCCGGCATTGGCTATACGGCATATCAGTCCATGATCGTGGGCGATATTCCGTTCACGATGTTCTATTTGTCTTTCATGGCAATCCTGACACTTTTGGGCAACTTGATCGCGGATGTTTTGTACGCAGTGGTTGACCCCCGCGTGCGTTTGAGCTAAGGAGGGTGCACCATGGAAAAAAGAAACTTTAATGAAGCACTGAAGCAGCGCGAGCTGAGAGAACGGGAAGAGAATGCCCGCCGCAGCGGCGAAAATGAAATGACCCTGGATGATGCCGCCCGTGTGAAGATCCTCAGCCCCGGCATGCTGGTTTTCAAGCGGTTTATCCGCAATAAGCTGGCTATCGTTGGCTCTGCCATTTTGATTGCCATGTTCCTGTTCGCGTTCCTGGGCCCCTACTTCTATCAGTACGGTCAGACCCAGGTGTTCACCGCTTATAAAAAGCTGAACATTAACTATGCCATCGCAGAGGAGCGTACGGAATATACCAGCTATTTGGTGGAAGACCTGGGCATCAGCACCACCACCAAGAACCTGTTTAACTCCACCATCTTAAAGATGGAAGAAAACAGTCAGACTCAGAATGTATCCGTGGATACAGAGACCGGCATGACCATCCTGGTGGAAAAGCAGGGCGACAGTGTTTATACCATGTCCGTCAATGAGCCCACCAATATCGGCTCTTTTGCCCTGCAGGATGTGGGCAAGTTCAACACCAAGTTTGGCAAGGTGGTTTACACCGGCGAGGCTTTGGATGCAGGCTTTGACCAGGCAGTAGCCGACGCGGTCAAGGGCGGACTGAAGCAGTTTGAGTATAACGAGGTTACTTACCTGCTGCAAAACGGCGTTAACAAGCTGGAAAAGATCGTTATGGGCACCGGTGACGGCGCTATGAAGTACGCCGCCGAGGACCTGGGCGAGGAATTCTCCGGCCTGGTGGGGCAGTGCGTGCTGGACGGCACGGAAAGCTTTACCTTTGCGGATAAGCTGTATTTGGTCAAGGCAGGCAAGGGTGCTTCCTATGAGGTCACCGGCCTGGGCGAGAGCAAGCTGTCTTATGTGGCTTCTCCCTTTGTTTTCGATGTGTTCACCGCAGGCACCAAGCTGTCTGACGCTTTTAAGGTTAACGCTTTGCTGGCTATTTACGGCGAAGGCAAGTTCACCGCTGACGGCGTGGAATATTCTGTGGTGGATGACGGGGAGCAGTTGTTCGTCAAAACCGCTGACGGCAAGGATTTCTGCGTGGTTTCCACCTTCGTTGTCCGCCGCTATAACGGCGAGGACACCCTGGATATTCAGTTTAAGAACACTGCCCGTGAGTTGGTAGAGCAGATGGAGGCAGAGAATCTGAACACCTCCACCTTCACCTATAACATTGCGCAGCTGGATGAAAACGGCAAGCCCATCACCGACGAAAACGGTGAGGTCAAGCTGGTGGAATCCGAAATGATCGTGAAGGATAAGGTCACCGACTTTGTAATCGTTTGCGAGCAGTACACCAATATGATCAACCGCTTTGCTGCCCCCTCCAAGGATCATATTTTTGGCACCGATGGCGACGGCATGGACATCCTGGCCCGTATGATGGCCGGTGGCCGTGTGTCTTTGTTGGTTGGCTTTGTGGTTGTGATTTTGGAGATCATTCTGGGCGTGATTATGGGCGGCCTGGCTGGCTATTTCGGCGGCTGGGTGGATAACCTGGTCATGCGCTTGGTGGATATTTTCTACTGTATCCCCTCCATGCCTATTTTGATTATTATTGGCTCTATGCTGGACGCTATGCGTCTGGAGCCCTATGTTCGTTTGATGTGGCTCATGGCTGTGTTGGGCTTCCTGGGCTGGGCAAGTATTGCCCGCTTGGTCCGTGGTCAGATTTTGAGCTTGCGTGACCAGGACTTCATGGTGGCTACGGAAGCAACCGGCCTGCCGGTGCGCCGTCGTATTTTCCGCCACTTGATCCCCAATGTTATGCCTCAGCTGATCGTTACCGCTACCATGGGCCTGGGCTCCGTGATTCTTACCGAATCCACTCTGTCCTTCCTGGGCTTGGGCGTGAAGCACCCCATGGCTACCTGGGGCACTATGATCAACTCTGTGGCCACCAGCGCCCAGTCTATGATCACTTACACTTACATTTGGATTCCCGTGGGTCTGCTGATCTGCTTGACGGTTGTTGCCTTCAACTTTGTGGGCGACGGTCTGCGTGATGCTTTCGATCCCAAGATGAAGCGTTGAGAGGGGTGGAAATATGAGCATCTTCAAGAAAAAAGACAAAAAGGAGATTGGCTATATCTCCGCCAAAACCTCCCGGCAGATCTCCAGCTTTAACCGCAAGGTCACTAAGAAGCTGGAAAAGGAACGGGAAAATGCAGGTAAGAATCCTGCTTTGTATACCACCACCATGAAAGATCCCAACAATGTGGTGGAATTTGATAATGTTTGCACCTATTTCTTCACGGATATCGGTACAGTCCGGGCTGTTGACGGTGTTACCTTCGATGTGCCCAAGTGCTCCACCGTGGGTATCGTGGGCGAATCCGGCTGCGGCAAGTCCGTTACCAGTCTGAGTTTGATGCAGCTGTTGCAGCGTCCCAGCGGTCAGACCGTTGGCGGCGAGATCCGTTTTAACACCGGTGATGGCAAGGCCTTGAATATCGTCAAGACCCCCACTGCCCAGATGCAGAAGATCCGCGGTAACCGGATCTCCATGATCTTCCAGGAGCCCATGACCTCTTTGAACCCGGTTTTCCGGATTGGTAAGCAGGTCAATGAGGTGCTGGAGCTGCACCATCCGGAAATGACACCGGAGCAGGTCAAGGCCCGTACCCTGGAAATGCTGGAGCTGGTTGGTATCGCCAATAAAGAGGGCGTTTACAACATGTTCCCCCATGAGCTTTCCGGCGGTATGCGGCAGCGTGTTATGATCGCCATTGCGCTGGCCTGTACCCCTGAGCTGATTATTGCCGACGAGCCCACCACCGCTTTGGATGTGACCATTCAGGCTCAGATCCTGGACCTGCTGCGGGAGCTGAAGGATAAGATCAATTCTTCCATTATGCTCATTACCCACGATTTGGGTGTGGTTGCCAATATGGCGGATTATGTGGTGGTTATGTATGCGGGCCGTGTGATCGAAAAAGGCACTGCAGAGGATATTTTCCATAACCCCTGCCATCCCTACACGATTGGCTTGATGAAATCCAAGCCTGTGGTCGGCAAGCAGGTGGAGGAGTTGTATAACATCCCCGGCAGCGTGCCCAACCCGGTGAATATGCCCAATTACTGCTATTTTAAGGATCGCTGCGAGATGCAGTGCGAGCATTGCAAGGGCCAGTATCCTCCGGAGATCCGCATCAGCGATACCCATGTAGTGTCCTGCTACCGTTTCTTTGACCAGGGCGAGGTGCTGGGGTATCCCAAATCTACCAATGTGGAGGAGCTTTGATATGGCAGAAGAAATCAAGAAAAGCGTGTCCGGCCTCAATAGCTTCGACGGTGCGGAAAATGACGATCAGTATTTGCTGGTGGTCAAAAATCTGAAAAAGTATTTCCCCATTAAATCCAGCTTCTTTAAGACCACCATCGGCCATGTGAAGGCCGTGGACGGTATTTCCTTTAAGATCAAGCGGGGCACCACGATGGGTCTCGTGGGTGAATCCGGCTGCGGTAAGTCCACCATCGGTAAGACCATTCTGCGTTTGCAGGATAAAACCGAGGGTGAGGTGTTCTTCAACGGTGTGGATATCTTTAAGCTCAGCCGTGAGCAGCTGCGGAAGAACCGCCCCAATGTGCAGATCATCTTCCAGGACCCCTATTCCAGCTTGTCTCCCCGTCTGCCTGTTTCCGAGATCATCGGCGAGGGTGTCCGTGAGCATAAGATCGTGCCCAAGGAGGAATACGATGAGTATATCTCCCGGGTCATGCGTGCCTGCGGTCTGCAGGAATACCATAAGGACCGCTACCCCCACGAATTCTCCGGCGGCCAGCGGCAGCGTATCTGCATTGCCCGCGCTTTGGCATTGAATCCCGATTTCATCCTCTGCGATGAGCCGGTTTCTGCGCTGGATGTGTCCATCCAGGCCCAGATCATCAACCTGCTGCGGGATCTGCAGAAGGAGTTTGGCATCACCTATCTGTTTATTTCCCACGATCTTTCCGTGGTGGAGCATATCTCCGATACGGTTGGTGTTATGTACTTGGGCAATATGGTAGAGTACGCCCCTACGGAGCGGGTGTTCGCGAAACCCATGCACCCCTATACCCAGGCGTTGATCTCTGCAATTCCCGTGCCCGATCCGGATTATAAGATGGACCGGGTGGTGCTGGAAGGCAGCATCCCGTCTCCCGCCAATCCGCCCTCCGGCTGTAAGTTCCACACCCGCTGCAGCAAGTGTATGGAAGTGTGCAAGCATTTTGTGCCGGACTTCCAGGAGCTGGAGGAGGACCATTTCTGCGCATGCCACTTGTACAATTCTCCTGAACGCCAGGCAGAGCTGGAAGCGGCAATGAAGGACATGAAATGAGCAAGGAAAGAAAATCCTTTGACGGAGACGATGGCCGGGTCGTGGCCAAAATGAATGTGGACGGTATGCCTTGGTATATGCGCGCGGAGCGCAAGAAAAAAAACCAGGCAAATGATGACTTCAGTGATCTCACCAAAGAGGAAACCAGAGCCATCATTGGCGGGGCAGTAAAGGCAGGCTTGCTGATCGGCAGCGTGTTTTTCGTGGTCTTTGGACTGTTCATTCTGTTTTGTGTCTTCGTTTGGTTCCGGTAAAAAATGGGCTGTTGTAGTTTTGCAACAGCCCATTTTTGTGTAGTTGACAGGTGACAGTTGAGAATGCAAAGTGCATAATGTAACTGTAGGGAACGGATTGATCCGTTCCTCATAGGAATGCCGAATTGATAATTGACAGCGAAAGGCAGAAAAGCCTTCCCTTGAGGGAAGGCGCCTAGTGCGCACACTGGGCGGAAGGGTGGCCATATATGCATTTAGCCTTCAGTCAGCTTCGCTGACAGCTCCCCTGAAAGGGAGCCTTTATTAGTTTACATATAGTTATGAATTAAGAATGGTGATTGATGAGCTATGAGATATAACTAGAGAATGAATTGATCCGTTTCTCCTGGGAATGCATAAATGTATTCCCTGCAAAGATAGGACGGTGTGGTCACCGTTTTCTACGCGCCTTTGATAGTTGACAATTGACAGTTGATAGTTGAGAACATCGAGTGTTTAAAAAATAGCGGTTGTTCTTAAATGTGCGGTTAACATAATTAGTTTACATGAAGTTATGAGTAGGGAACGCTGTCCTCAGCGTTCCGCATGCCAGTAGATAATTCCGGAACGCCGGGGACGGCGTTCCCTACGAAATGTAAAGTGCATAATGCAACTGTAGGGAACGGATTGATCCGTTCCTCATAGGAATGCCGAATTGATAATTGACAGCGAAAGGCAGAAAAGCTTTCCCTTGAGGGAAGGTGCCCAGTGCGCACACTGGGCGGAAGGGTGGCTATATATGCATTTACCCCTCAGTCAGCTTCGCTGACAGCTCCCCTGAAAGGGAGCCTTTATTAGTTTACATATAGTTATGAATTAAGAATGGTGATCGATGGGTGATGAACGATTAGTGGGAACCGGTAATATTATTTATTTTAGCTCTTTCATGAATGCATTTTATGCATATTAATATGCTGGTGTATGCATGAAATAATAGAGAATAAATAATAAATAAAATTTTCGCATCCAAACTGGTCAACAGAACCATCTCCGTGTCCTTTGGAGCATTTTCTGTTTCTTGTGGATTATTTACAAAATATGCAGAGGGGTTTTCTGTTGAAAACCGTTCTTAATTAGCAAATATTTACAATAATTTCCCGATTTGAAATAACGAAATTGCGCTTGTTGTAATCATGTGATATATTGTATATGGTAGGATACAATTTCGGCACTTGCCATAATAAACTGTCGTAAAGACAGGGGGACACCAGAACCGTCCTCTTGTCCCCTCTGTATCACATAGGGATACCATTATTTACTAGCCCAAGGTCCGTATACGATCTTATTGGCGCAGCCTATACTGGGTTGCTTGGAGGATAATGATGAAAAAAGTATTTTTTTGGTTATTTATATTCATCATACTAATTTTCGGGGCTGCCACAGTGAATTCACAAGCCGCAACCCTCGGCCTACCCACCAATTCTCTCCCTGAAGAAGAAAAAAACGCTTTTCTAAAAAAAGTTGAGATAGAGGTGGTTAATAATGACGATCTCAAAGCAGGCATTTTGTGTTTTGATGTCAGGGAAGATGGAACTATAGCACTTGCAATTGAGAATGCTGTAAATAATATCGTATATGTGTACGATCAATTAGGAAAGTTTCAATACGGATATCGTTTCAATTCTGAAGGGAATTACGGAGTAGAATTTCAAGGCCAGCTGCTTGCCATCTATTTTCAACGAAGTAATATTATTATGCTATTGGATTCCACCGGTAAATGTGTGGATGTACAAGAAGTAATCCAACCTAATCAACATCTACAGCGTATAAATGAAATACTTGAGCGGACAAACAAAGAAATTGCAGACAAAGAATATGTTCTTGAACGAGATATAAACATAGGAAGCGGCTATTCTAGATTTGTTGTTATTGATAAACACGGTGAAAGAACTGTGATTTATGACGCTACAACTAAAAACCTCATAGGTCAAATTCTTTTGATTGCATTCATAGTTGTCGTAATTCCGCTAGTTCTGTGGGGAATAATCAAGCAGGAGGAAGCTCGCGAGAATAAGACAAATAAGGGACAAGGGGACGGTTTGCGTGAACCCTAGTACGGGGACACGGGGACAAGGGGGAAGATATTATAATGGAGTTAACACTATCTCTTAATGATAGTTATAGATTTGAAGTCCAAATACCTACAATATATAATTTCTCGGATGATGAATTGGAAATTTGGCTTACAAATTCAAACCATAAAAAATGCATTTTTAAAGACTCATGTAGAGATGTTTTATTAACAGAAGTTGCACATGTAATTAACAAGTTTAGATTGTCCGATAATTCGTATCGTTGCGATCCTAATTGTTTAGCAGAGAGATATTATAATTACCGTAATTCTTCAATATCAGATGACGATCTATTTAATCATCTGCTGTTTGAACACAAGAATGTTATGGTTTGGCTTTCAGCGGACAAAAACGATAATGCGCTAATTTCTATAATTGATATAGAAATTAACAGCGAACTTTCTAATTATTTATGTAGCAACATCTTTTTAGTTCCCAGAAGTTCTTTTCTAAATTGGGTAGACAAGTTGTTATCATTAGGGACAATGTTATAAGACAACAAGCAGGGACAAGGGGACGGTTCACGCAACCCGTCCCCTTGTCCCCTAGGGGTGGCATGGGCTATATGGGGAGCATATAGTGCAATTGAGGGGGAAATATAATGTCAAGAAAATATATTAAATTTTTCGTGCTTGGAATAGGCTGTTTATTACTAACTGTTTATTGGTTAACAGATATCCCGTTTATTAATATTCTTGGATATATAGGTCTTATTGCGGGATTAGCCCTAATGAGAGCGTAGCATGTGACAAGAGAACAGTCCCCTTGTCCCCAATTCAAAATGCCTTAGGTATAGCAATCCAAAGCATGTGGGCAACAATAGAATATCAATTATTACAAAGCAAGGACATAATTTATGGAATTGTGTCCGAAAACGGATTAATACAAATTCTTCCATAGGAGAAAGGAATATGGGTAACTACTTTATTATGAGCACGAGATTTAACAAGCGTAGTGCTTCTGACTTTGGACTTGTTGAAAAAAATATAGACACCGCGATTAATCCCATTGACAATTCGATTTGGAAGAAAATATCCTTATACGACTTTGGCTGGGGAAAAGAAAATGGATACTATAAAGTCCCACTTCCAGAGTTTGATGTTCTACTTAATATTGCCCTAAATAGTACAGATAGAGAAGATAAGTATGGCGCGGTCGCTGTAATTCTTGAAAAGCATGCCGACGATTTGCTATGTAAATGTGAATTATTCATGTACGATAAATTCCCAAAAAAAGAATTTAAAAAAATGGTAGATTTGTTTAACTTAAAATTATCATTAAATAGGAGTTCTGTCTCTGGAAAAACATATTCTCAGATAAATAGTGATTTTACTAGATGGAAAGCAATATCTGAAATAGCAGGAAAAATGTGACAGGGGACAAGGGGATGGCTACTGTGTCCGTCCAGGACATAGTACCGTCCCCTGTCATACAGAGTTTAGTTTGACTTTTGATTTTGACGCTTGGTGCGATGAGTTGATTGCGATTAATAATGAAAGCTTTTCGTATAAGGGGTACTACTAAGTATGAAAAACAAATATAGGATTTGTATATCAACTTTGCTGATTGAATTGATAATTATTATTATATTAAATAAAGCAAACGTTCAATTTCACGCATTATATACTCGTGCAATTGGTATATTGCTTTTCCTATCACCTTTAATTGCTCTTTTTTTCCTTATGAGCAAAGATAAAACATTTTGCAAGAAGAAACGGATTCTATTTAAAGTAATATATATCTTCATTGTTTTTTGTTATTTAGGTGGACTTGCGATAAATATTCTATAAGACATTGCGGGGGAGAAGGGGACGGTTTGCGTGAACCCTTTTAAGACAGGGGACGGTACTCTGTCTTAGAGAAAAAAGTTTCGTTTTTGCCTAAATTCATTCAATTTTCTGCATTTTTATCCCAAGGCAATGGACACGGGGACGGCTACTGTGTCCGTCCAGGACATAGTACCGTCCCCTGTCCTACTTTGTTGAATGGTGAGGTTATTATGTTATGAAAAACTATGAACAACATATCATACAGGCAAGGGGCTGTATGAGCGGAAATTATGCGGGCCGTTTTGCAAAAATAGACAACGAGATTTATTTCTATTTTCCAAACGGCAAAGAATTATGCTGCATTAAGTTCGGTGACCCGAGTAAAACGGTTATTATCCCCACTCCCGGGGAATTGTTGCCGCTTCCTCGGCGTTGGGAGCTAATTGAGTGCGACCATGAGCAGTACTTATTTATGAACAGATTCATGAATAATGGAATAGTTGTTAATCTGCGCAGTCCAGATACAATGCCTTCTCCATCTGAAAAAGTATTGTATCAAAATGAATTAGCAAAAAAACCTGAGAAATACTACGTCGAAGCGTCCTTTACATTTGGTGAATATTGTATTTCCCATAAAGGCGAATGGGGATATATATGTACGAAAGATACGAAAAAAATCTGGGAATTTAAAGGTTGGGCATATCTGTATACACCGATTTATCGTTGGAATGATTACATCTATTTTGGAACAGCGGGTCAAGGTGGGTATTTTTATATGCTAGATTTAAAAACCGGAAAACCCGTTTTGGAAATCAAAACGAGAGGAACGGCCTATATTGAACGCTGTGGTAATCTATGTTACATCACCCAAAGAGATAAGGAAAGCAAACTGCTTTGTGTGGATTTGAACACCGGAAAGATCGTTGATCAGGTTTTGCTTTTCGGAAAAGCTACGCAAGATAGCGTAATACGGGTAATCGATGATGATATTCATGTAATTACTTATTTATATAAAAAGGATATATTACAGCAGGTTATCTGGAATCGGATTAACGCAAAACAAAATTAGGATCATAAGACAGGGGACGGTACTCCGGGACACGGGACAAGGGGACAAGAGAACCGTCCCTTTGTCCCACATGCGGTAAAAAACGGAGGTTTTAATTTCTCTTGGTACGGCTGTTATCCGAAACCAGTAGAAGGCGGCTACTGGGTATGGGAGAACAATGAATAGGAATATTAAGGTTATAAGGAGAGTAAATATATGCATGTGTGGAAATCAATTCTAGTGGTACTGTTCTTATTTTTCATAACAGTATTTTTAGTTTGTTTGATTTTTCGCTGTGTTCGTTTGCATAAAAAAAAGAAGCTGAAGATATCAAGTGTAGTCCTCACGCTTATTGCAGGACTTCTAACATTGGCAATATATTCGTCTTTATGGGAATATACTTATCCTTTTGAGCAAGAAGTGGATTTACAACTGTATAAAACTATTGAAATTCCTGCTGAACATACACTGTCAGGACCGACACTGTCATGGCATGCTTCCTATGAAAAATGGGGATTAATATTCCCGGAAGCAAAGTTCTATGTTCCAGAAAACGAAGAATATTATCTGGGTTATTATTGGCCGGAAATGGATTATGAGCATTATACATACATAATTTCTTATGGCTCGAAGATGAAATCCTTATCCTATAATGTATGGGAAATAGTCCGTTATCCACATGTGTCCGGTGCAAAAATTGGATATGCAGAATTAAGTGAGGAATTTAACCCAAATGAGGTCTATATTTACCAAATTAAGAAAATGCGGATAGATAATAAGGAATAGAGGGATAGCGAAACTTTTGTGCCAGAGGGGATGGTTTTGTTGCCCCCTCTGGCAACGCAGTTTTCGGCTCTGCGCATGACTGAAAAAAACCTTATTCCCCTTTAATTTTCCACAAAACTTCGCCCGGCCTATCTTCTGATAAGCCGGGCGATTTTCATTCTTCGTCCTCTCGTACGGGCGATCACCGCCCGCTCCCTATACCTTCCCCTCTGGGGAAGGGGGACCGCATCAGCGGTGGATGAGGTGGTTCATCGCATAAGTGCTGATTGAGGGACATTGGCACAAAGCGTGCCAATTGACAGTTGAAAGTTC
>JAZNSR010000036.1:0-10491 GCA_045591335.1 Faecousia sp. | reverse complement strand
TGTGCATTCTCCAGGGCAATGCCCATGGAAAGCGAATGCTCGCCCTCCAGCGGATAAATATCCGTATTCACAAAATTACCGGGATCGATCACCTCGGGGCGACCGCCTTCAACGGAACCTGCTCCACCGCCATCGCCGGAGCAACCTGCAAACAGGGTGCAAACCATGATGGCAGCCAGCAACAATGCATAAATTCGTTTCATTTTGTTGACTCCTTTATGATAATTTGTTAACGGCTGGATCAGCCGGAATAACCTGCAGGAATAAAAGTTCACTTTTCCTCCAAATTCCAAAAGTGGAGGATTCTGGGCAATTCCCTTGTCTTGCCGGAAATAAGGCCCGGATTTTTGTGTATTTCGCTAAAGTATTTCCAATATGGCAATTTAATTTTATTATATGTTACACACCTTGTACACCTAAAAAAATAGCATGTAGGTGGAATTTTCGTTCGTAATTATGGGTTGATTTTACATATTGTTGTATATATAATAAAAGAAACACAACGAAAGGAGCTCTCATTTGCCCCCGGGGGCAAATGAGAAAAACGGCCATGACAATTACCGAGCCTTCCTTGCATTTTGATCTCCTGTCTGTGATCGAGCTGCATCTGCCCGCCCAAAACTGCATCATTGCTCCCCGGCAATACAGCACCCTCTCCTTCCGTTTGCAGGGCGGCGGTCATATTGAAAGCCCCGATGGAGAAATGGACCTGGGCATCAATTCTATTTTGTTCATCCCCGCCGGCTATTCCTACCACATCACCTCTCAGCAGGAGGTGGTGCTGTGCATCAATCTGAACATTCCCAATTCCGAAAATCTGAAACCCCAATGCTTCATGCCCCCCAATCCCCCCAGTTTTCGGGATAATTTCCAGTCCATTTATCAAACCTGGTCCTTGAAGCGTCCGGGCTATTATCACAAATGCATGTCCTTCCTCTACACCATCCTGGGCCAGCTGGACAAGCAATGCTCCTCTATCTACCACTCCCCCGCCTTTTTGTCCATTAAATACGCTTTGGACCACATGCATGAGCATTTTACAGATGCGGATATGTCCGTATCCTCCTTGTGCCATATTGCTAATTTGTCGGACACCCAGTTCCGCCGCAATTTCCATGAGGTCTACCAAACCACACCCATAAAATATTTGCAGCAGCTGCGCATCAACCATGCGGCAGATCTGCTGGTGAACACCGCCTTGAGCATTGAGGAAATCTCCGCCATGTCCGGCTTTTCCGATTCCAAATATTTCTGCTTTGTTTTCAAAAAGCTGAAATCCTGCCCTCCGTCCGTATTCCGCACCACTATGTAACGCAAAAACACTGTCATTTTAAGAAGCCGCAGGGTCGATGTTGCCATCGACCCCTACACGGCACTTAGAATGACAGTGTTTTTTATTTACCAACCGGTAATTTCTTCTATTTTTTCAATAATCGCCTCGCCAGCAGGAGCATAAGCTGCCGCCGTGGGATGGTTCAAATGCATATCCGTTGCCAAATCCAGCTGCAGATAGTATACATTTTCATCCCCCAAATTAGCGATCACCTCAGCCAGGGCTGCATCCACCTCGGCAGTTTTCTTATCTGCGCGCAGACCGTATGCCCAAATGATCTTGGCATTGGGGTTCTTTACCCGCACCAGTCGCAGAAAATCCGCCGCACCGGTTTTGAATTTTTCCATGTCCAACCCCGAATTGGTGGCATCATTGGTGCCCAGATTGATCACGATCACATCCGGCTGCAGGGCAAAATCATAGGCAACACCGGGGTTGTTATAGATATCCAGCTGAGGATACACCTCCGGCAACAAATACCCGCTGCCGCCGCTGTTGTTCATTACTACGCCACGGCCGGAAATGGCAGTGACCATATATTCCGCCCCAAAGGCATCCGCCACCTGCTTGGAATAGGTTTTGGTGCCATCCTCCGTTTTGGTACTCCAGGCGGTTTCTGTCTTGTTCACATCCGCAGCGGAATAGCCAACAGTCAGAGAATCCCCCACAAATTCAATCAGCTTTTCCTTTGCAGCCGGGGGTGCAAGCTTTTTGCCATCCAGCAGCTCCAGACTCATAATGCCCGCGGTGGAGGACATGGGGCTGTTGCGCTTGCGCACCTCCACTGTGTGGACCGCATCCGGATCCAATCCCTGTGCCAAAATAACCGTCTGGGTAGTTTGATCCAGCAAAATATCATTTTGCTCCACGCCGTCCACATAGACCTTCAAATAAGCATAATTTTTTGCACTGGGCGCATTGGAGGCAATTTTCGCCTGCAAGCCGCTGCCCTGAAAACGGACAGAGAAGCCAGCCGAGGACCAATTGAACCACTGAACGCCGTTGGACGCATAGGTGCGGCCCAGGTAAAGCACATCCTCCTGCAAATCATACACACCGTCCACATAAGCCTTTGCGGCATCGCCATAGAGAATAATGGATTCCACCAGCTTCTTCAGCTCCGGGTCTGCATCCTCCTTATTCAGCCAAACCGACGCATAGGACTCGATGCTGTAATGCAGCGCGCTGCTGACCGCCTCTGCGCCCCGGTAAACCGTGAAGCAGACCTCCTGGTCCATCTGCGCAGGACTCATGCCGAAATCCACATAATATACGCCATCCTTGGCACGGATGGAATCACCGGAAAGCGCCCATTCACCGCCTGCACTGACGGCTTTTACCGTCAGATCCGCAATGTCCTCTGCAACGAAATACACCCGCATCTGCACCCGGTCGCCCAGCAATGCCGAAACGCCGTACCAAGCAACAGCACCGTTATTGCTGCCCGCATCCCGGCAGCTGTTCAGTTCTCTTGTAAGGGCATCAGAGCCCCAGCTGCGCTGCTCCTCGGTCAGGTCCTCATTAACCAGCTCCGTCACATTTTCATTGCGGTACAGCTGGCTGGCTGCACCAAAATTCAGCGTATCCACCAGCAATCTGCGCAAATTCTGCCCGGTCTGCTCCAATGCCAGCGCATCATAGCAATACTGCGCCACACTATACTCCGTAGTGGCAGAGCACAGCGTTCCGTCGGCTTTTTCAGAATACAAGGTAGCCTGGATGGTTGCACCCATTTTATCCGGGGAAATATTCTTATATTTAAAAATATAATAATCGTCCTTTTGAGTGTAGGCAGAAACCGTGGTCTGCACGCCCTCCATTTGGAAGATCACATAGGGATTTTGATAAACCCCCTCTGCAAAGGCAGCCTTCTGCACATAGAAATTTACAGAGAAATCATCCTGCAAGGAGATAGACTTTCCGCAAAACTCCGGCACAAGCACCGGGATCTCTTCCTGGATCTGACGGCCGCAAACCGTGCAAGTGCCGGTTTTGATGCCGGTGGTGGTAGTGGTGGCGGGGGTTGTCACTGTCCAGCTGTCACAGCTGTGTTCGGTATGTGCTACCGCAGTAACCGGCACAACAGAGCTGCTCAATTCGCTTTCCGGCACTGCCTGCATACGGATTTGATTGGTGCCCGTATTGCTGTTTTTCAACTCCTTCAGCGCCAGCACATACTTTACTTCCCCCTCCATCTGGTAAAAGTATGCGTTCTGTTCATCCCAGGAAAAATGATGATTGGCTGCCACATGGGTGGTATTCACGCCCGTATCCACAGTACCGTTGTTGCCCACATCGTATACATATATCCGGGCGGAAGTATTATTATAGGGATAAGCAAGAGAATATCCCCCGTCGGTTTCCAAAATCACATCCACCAAAGTAGCCTTGGCTTTATCCGTATCGCAATACACAGAATACGGGGATGTGCTGGTAACGGACTCACCGGTTACTGTCTTACGGAAATAATAGGTGGTTCCGTTTATTTTTCCGGTGAGATAATAAATACCCTCCTGCAAGGAAGCAGGCTCCCGCATACCACAGCTACAGCTGCCATCCACAAAACTATGGGTGTGCTTCTGCAGCAGCATAGCAGGATATACACCGTCGCTTGCAAGCTCACTTTCCGGAACGCCCAGCATGCGCCACACATTGGTGGTCACACCGCTGACGGTCTGGGGAACCTTCTTCACCGCCAAAACATTGCTATTACCGGTGCTTTTGAGCACCTTAACACCGTTTACCTCCGCCACATAGAAATTATGGCGGTTTTTATAAGGCGTACTACTGTTCACGCCGGTGTCCATAATGCCCTTATTGCCGGTGGTGGTCAGAGCGTCCATGCAGTAAATTCTACCCATGGTGTTATTGGTAGGGTTAATGTAAGTGAGCTGGAAGCCCTGTGTATACTTTTCGTAGGTAGCAGAGGGATCCTCCAGCGTTACCATAGATGTCCAATTGTGATCGATATTATCAGTGACCACCAGGGAGTATGGCACGGTGTCTGAAACCGTACCGTGCCGGAAATACATCATGGTTCCGTCAACATCCGCACCCAGATAATAGCTGCCGCCGATCACCGGCTCGGTGACCTGAATCAGATTTTCCCCATACAGATTCACTTGTGCCGCATTGACCTGCAAGATCCCTTCAAAGGGGACCGCCAGGCTCAGCACCAGCGCAATCAGCAGAACACAGCTGATAAACCTTTTTATTCTCATAACATCACCTTAATTTTCCGTATATTTCGTAGAATTCCAAATGGGATTACCCAGGGCGATCCGGTAATCGCTGGTCAGGTCCAGCACCTCCACCCGGTAAAAGTTCCGGTCCTGCGCATCCATGGCCAAATATACGGGATTGGCGCAATCAACATAGGATACCTCCTTGCTTGCCACAATGCCCGTATCATCCAAAATGTCCACACGGTAACGGTGACCGCGAATATACAAGCTATCATGAAAATCGCTGACGCAAACCACCAGCCGCTGGCCCGCAAAGTCACACTGACCGCCGCTGACCGTATTGCCCATGCACATACGCACGCCCACACCGCCGCAAGTAAAATCACCCACCCGCAAGGGCTGGAGCATGGATGCATTGGTTTGCTGCTGGGCATACAGAGTGGTCAGCGCAGTATTGTGGCAAACATCGTGCCAGTCACCGCCGGCGCAGCACCAGATCCGCTTGCCCATAGCCAAAAGCGTGGTCCACAGCTCATAGTTTTGGGCTGTATAGGCCTTGCCGGGGCGGATATCCCGGTAGTCCTTATAAATCACCTCCAAGCCCGTCCAGTCCCGGTACCAATAATCCAGGGGATATTCCGATTTCATCCACTGCTTGGGATGGGGGATCACGAACAAGCCGCCCTTGGCCTTCACCGCATCGATCAGCTGACCAAAACGCTCCCGGGTGAAACCGGGATATTCAAAATGCCCCTCCGGCCCGCCGGAGAATGCATACTCCGGAAACTCCGCCAGCAATTGCTCCAAAAGCTGGGGATTTTCAAAATGCATATTATAGTGAGTCTCCTTCACCGTGGCCTGGGAGTCTATGATGGTGGCCTCCGGCTCTGTGCCGCACAGAAACACACCGTCCTCCCATTCCGGCAGATACATGTGCCGCACCTGCCTATGGTCCAAAATAGAGGCAAAGTCCATCTTCAGCCCATCCAGCGCGCCCCGCCAATGACTAAGGGTTTTCCCGCCATCGCTGGTGCCGCCGGTGTCTGCATGGTCATGCAGCTCCCCGTGGAAGGGTCTTCTTCCGGCGTATAAGCTTTCCAATTGCAAAATATCCTGTTCTGTGGCTTTCATAATGCACCATCCTCCAAACAAATTACTTTTCCTGCCGCAATGCTATCATAAGCGGCGTTCATGGCCAAAATGGAATTGCGGTGCTCCCGCAAACCCACGGTGGGTTTCTTCCCATCACGAATGCAATGATAAAATTCCTCCATGCGGCGGTTCCACAAGCCGGAGCTGCTCAGACTGGAGGCGATATATTTCCCGCTGGCATGCTGATAGCAATAGGTTTTTCCGTAAAGGTCCGCAACGATCACGCCCTTTGTGCCCACCGCCGTCATGAACACCTCCACGCAGCGGGGGTAGCGATTCCACTCAGAGCCGATCATTTGGGAAACATGTTCCTCATTATTGGCATAAGAGGGATCGATGGAATAGCAAACCCCATTTTCCATCCTGCCAATGACCCGGATCATATCCTCCGTTTCCACCCCGTCCCGAATATTGGGGGAAACCTCCGCAAACACATGGGAAAATTCCGAATCGGTCATAAACCGCAAAATATCAAACAAATGGGGATGGTCTGCCAATGCGCCGCCCCGGAAGCGGTCATCCCCCGCCCGCAAAGGCACCCGTTTTCCGTAGCTGCCCTCCGGGTCTGCCTGCCAGGGCCGCCACCACACTGGATTGTGAGAATAATTCACCGCATTCACAGAAAGCAGCTGCCCGATATCTCCCCGGGCGATCTGCTCCTTGATCCGGTAAATGGACGCATGATGGCGCATTTCCAGTTCCACCTGGCACACCACCCCGGCCTGCTCCGTCAAGCGGATCATTTCATCATACTGCTGCATATCAAAGGTAGGCACTTTCATGGAAAAAATGTGCAACCCCCGCTGCGCAGCCATACAAACCTGGGCATAATGGCTTGCATTATCGCTGGCAATGATCACCGCCTCCAGCTCCGGGTGGGCATCCAACAGTTCCAGATCCGTTGAATACTGGGGGATCCCCTCCAAATTCTTCACACGGGCATCGTTATAGGCTTCTTCTTTCAAAGAAACTGCCACCAAATCAAACATGGGATCATTTTTTAAAGCATAATATCCCGGCGCATGCCCGTGGTTGCAGGATAATATGGCAATTTTTACAGGTTGCATCATAGCTTACTCCCAAAGAGTTATCTGACGGATCTTCTCAATAATTTCTTCGCCCCGGCTAGCATAGGCAGAGGCCACGGTATGATTCAGATTCAGTTCCCATTGCTCACATTGGGTCAGCTGCAAATAATGGAGTTTTTCATCTCCCTGGTTTTGAAGCTGCGTAACCACCGCTTCAATATGCGAGGACAGCCCCGTACGCACCAGGCCGTAGGTATACAGAATTTGTGCATCCGGATGATACTGCCGGACTTCCTGCAAAAAATCATACAGTCCTTTCCGGAATTCCTCCGGGGGTAGATTTTCATTGGCGGCGCTCTCATCATTGGTGCCCAAATTGATAACGATTACATCCGGGTGACTGGCAAAATCATATTCCACGCCGGGATTATTATAGGGATCCAGCTGCCGGTAAATTTCCGGAAACAGCATTTCCGCATCGCCGCCATTATTGCGGACAACACCCCGCCCAGATACGCCCACCACCTGATACTGGGCATCAAAGGCCGCTGCGATCTGGGGGCAATAGGTGCCGGTCACATCCTCTGTGGTGGTGCTCCAGGCACGGGCGGATTTCCCCTCTTTCGATGCCATATAGCCCACCGTCAGGGAATCTCCCACAAACTCAATGCACCGTTCCTTAGGCGCTTCCGGCTCTAAAATAATGCCGTCCATTAACACCAAGCGACTGAGACCTGCGGAGGAGGAGCGTACATTGGTGCGCTTACGGACCTCCAAAATATGCTCCTGCCGGGGATCCAGGCCCTCTGCCAGCGTGAGCATTTGACATTCCTCCCGCAGCAAAATATCCGGCTGAGGCTGCCCGTCAATATACACCTTCAAATAGGCCAAATCCTTGGTTTCCGGTGCATTGGAATAAAACTCTGCCACCAGGCTGCTGCCCCGGAAACGCACGGAAAAACCGGAGCCGGACCAATTAAACCAATGGATCCGGGCCTTTTCATAAGTGCGGCCAAAATACCGCACATCTTCTGTTAAATCAAATTCCACAGGCTTTTGTTCCACCTCCTGGGTCTGTGTAGGGGCAGTATCCTGGGGCTGCGACTTACCGCAGCCAAACAAACAGACCACCGCCATAAGCACAGCCACTATACGCAAAATCCATTTTGACATACTTTTCCTCCTGCCGAGCCCTTTTGGTTACTGCACGGTTCTTTAGAAAAACTGCTTGGCCTTTTGATAATTGGCGTCCACCTCTGCCATAAAAGGAATACTGCCTGCAGCCCCATGGCGGGTCACGCTGATGCCAGCGGCAACCGTTGCCAGGCATGCCGCTTCATACAGTCCCATACCGGACACCAAACCGCCCACCAAATAGCCGTTAAAGGTATCCCCTGCGCCGGTGGTATCCACCGACACCTCAAAGGAAAACGAGGGGATCATTTGTATACTCTCCTCCTCCATGAGCAGAGCACCTTGGGCTCCCAAAGTGATCACCGCCCGGGTAATCCCCTTTTTGCGGAATATTTTTGCCAAGGTCTGCCCGTCCGGCTTTTCCTCCGGGGAAATGCCCGCCAACAGCAAGGCTTCTCCATAATTTGGGGTGATCAATTGGCATTTTTTCAGAATATCCCAGGATAACCCCACCGCCGGAGCCGGATTCAAATACACCGGGATACCCAGCTCTTTTCCGATCCGGCAGGCCTCCTCCAAACAAGGGCGGGCAAGCTCATTTTGCAAAAGCAGACAGCTGCACTGCTTCAGCGCATCCATTACATGGGGCGCGCGCAGATCCTCCGGCGTTAAAGCCTTGGCCGCACCGGGAAACACCGCCACGGTATTTTCCGCATTTTTTGCCGTAGTGATGGTGGCAAAGGCTGTGGGCACGGGCTTTCTCACCAGGCAAGCGGTGATCCCCTCTGCCTCCAGCTCCGCAGCGCAGGCATCCCCATGGGCATCATTGCCCACTGCACCCACAAACACCGTATCCACGCCCATGCGGGCGCAGGCAATGGCCTGGTTATAGCCCTTTCCGCCCAATTCAAAAAACAAACCGATGCAGGAAACGGTCTGCCCCGGTACGGGCAAATGGTCAGTGGACAAAAAAGCTGACTGTCCTCCCAGGCCGATCACACCTATTTTCGGGTGCTTCATAACGCTCTTCCTTTCAATTACAAATGCTTATTCCGGGGCATATATCTGCGGATCAGATCCTGATTCTGCTCCATGCCTCCGGGAATATTGCCGCTGACATACACCGGCGGACGCACCCCGGCCTGCCACATAAATTCATTGGCCTGCACCACGATGCTCTGGGCGATCAGGCAGCTGGAAATGGTGGAAATCGGACCAACCCGCATGCCGCTGTTGCCAATTTCCACGGCTGCATCCCCGTGGCACACGCCGTTATCCAAAACGATATCCGCCACATCATGCAGCTTTTTTCCGCTGGGATGCCGGGAGGCATCCTGGCTGTATGCCCCGGACACAATGGCGATCACCGGGATACCCTGCTCCTTGGCGCACATGGCCATTTCCACGGGCACGCCGTTAATGCCGGAGGTGGAAACCACCAGCAAAACATCCTTATCCGTCAATCCGTAACGGTCAAAAACAGGCTTTGCCAAGCCGGTCATTTTTTCATACACGCTGCTTTTGGCTGCGCCCATGTGCAGCATCAAATCGCTGTCCAGCATGGCGCAGACTGCAGCGGTGCCCCCCGCCCGGTAAAACAGATCCTCACCGATCATATGGGAATGGCCGCAGCCGAACACATAGAGCATGCCGTCCTTGGCAAGGCTTTCTGCCACCAGCTTAGCTGCTTTTTCAATGGCCTGGGTCTGGGTGTTCATCACAGACGCCACCACCGCATTTACCTGCTGCCAGTATTCTTTATATAACATATATCATCTTCCTTAACGCAAAAGGCTGCCGGGGTTCATCGGCAGCCTTTTAGTAAATTGATTCAGGCCCTCAAGTTGGATTACAGCATTTTTACTCTGGGGCGGTACTTCTCCAGATATGCAGCATTTTTCTCATCGCCGCCGGGGGTGTTGGCGCTGGACCAGACCGGAGGTGTGATGCCGCGGTCGATGCACTGCTTCACAGTTTCGATCTCCAGCAGGTGGGCAATGTAAAAATCTACAATATTGGAAACGGGCGCAATGGGGGTATCCAGGCCGGGCACAGTAACCACGGCATCGCCCACGGGGTTAAAGTCCTCAATGCACACATCTGCATAGTCATACAAATTGGTCTTATTGGGGTGACGGATAAAATGATCCTCAGGCATTTCCTGCTGCCATGCCAGGCTGGAAACCGCAATGATCTTCACACCGTTTTTCTTGGCTTCCATAGCCGCATCGATAGTGGCGGGGTTGATGCCGATATTGTGGAAGATGATGAGCACATCATCCTTCTTTAAATCGTAGTACTTAATAATGGCGCTGCCGTAGTTAACAGTTCTTTCCAGCTCCAGGTATTTTAAAGCCTGGTTGAACACGGAAAGACCAGTCTCCATAATGGGGTTGATGCAGGAAAGACCGCCGGCACGGAAGAACATTTCGCCTACAGGAAGCGTGGTATGTCCGCCGCCGCCATAAACATTGATCAGGCGGTCATTTTCGATGGCATCGGCCATCAGCTCTGCAGCCTTGCGGATATTCTCACTCTGGGTGGCATTAACCTTTTCCAGGTTCTCAATAATCGCCTTGTAATAACCAAAATCGTTCATTTTACTTACTCCTTTCGGTTACTTTACCAGTACGCGCTTGTAGTTTTCGGCAATGCGATC
>JAZNSR010000035.1:0-4653 GCA_045591335.1 Faecousia sp. | reverse complement strand
TACGGGAACTTTACCATTGCTAAAATAGATATAGATGAACAACTCATCATATCCAAGCGAATCTATCGACGTTAAATTCTTGTGCAATGTGTATACTATGTCCCCGAACATTTTGTATACTATGTGGTCTTTACAGAGGACGCCGGTCCCTACAACGGCTGTTCGATAGATTAGAATTTGGCAGATTAGAAGGCCTATCGAGCCGTGCACTTATCCGCCTTTTTTCGCTAAATTGTCTGCTGTTTTTTCAAAATTGTTTACAAATCCTGTATGGACTTTTTATAAGGAAACTGATATGATAAACAAAACACTTTTTGGAGATGAAGGATTCATGTCTTTACGCAATCGTTTTGAACGGTTTTGCTACCGCCACCAAAACAAGGGCATCCCCAATCTGACCCTTTGGATGGCCATTGGCACATTTTTGGTGACATTATTCAGAGAACTGGGCTATACAAATCTTTACGGCCTGCTGCTATTTGATTTCAGCGCCATTTTGCAAGGGCAGGTCTGGCGGCTGGTAACATTTATCTTTACAATGCCAGTAAACATTTTTTCTTCACTAATCATTCTCTATTGCTTCTACTCCCTGGGGCGGGCTGTGGAAAGCTATATGGGCAGATTTAAATTTAACCTATTCTTTTTCTCCGGCATTTTGCTGATGGATATTTTCGGCATGTGCTTTGGGGGCTACACCCTTGTGCAGGGCCAGTTTTTAATTGGTAACTGCTCGTTTATGTTTAACGAAGGCATGGCTTTTATGCTCTATTTGAGCCTGGTGCTTTGCTATTCCACTTTGAATCCCGATGCCCGGTTCCTGATCCTATTCATTATCCCCATCAAGGCTTGGATCATGGCTTTGTTCTACTTCATATACTTCGGCTTTATTATTTTGAACGGCATTCTCAACGGCGGCGGATTCCCTCAATACCTGTTCCCCATTGTGGGACTTGCCAATTACTTCCTATTCTTCGGCAAGGATGTGCTGAATCTGTTTCCTCTTTCCTGGCGGGTCAAGAGAAAGCCCAAACTCAAGAAGAAAACCGGCACGATCCCGCTGAACAACCAGCCAAAGCAACGCGCTGCCGCAAGCTACAATCACCGCTGCACCATTTGCGGAAAAACAGACACCGAGCATCCCGACCTGGAATTCCGGTACTGCTCCCGCTGCAACGGTTACTTCTGCTACTGCGAAGAGCACATTTCCAATCACCCCCATATTGAATAACAAAAATCGGCGTCTGTATGACGCCGATTTTTATTATTTTCTTTTATACAAACACATTTCGTAGGCAATGCCGTCCTCAATGCCGGATTGCAAAACCGATTCCAAATACCATTCCGGATCTGCGTCCAAATTGGGGAAATAGGTGTCTGATTCCAGGGTGATATGCACCTTGGTGATATATGCGGTGTGGCAAAGGGGCAGCATTTGCTTGTAGACGCTGCCGCCGCCAATGACCATGGCTTTCTGCGCGGATTGGGCGAGCTTCGCCGCTTCTTCAGGGCTATTGCACACCGTAAAACCGGGAATATCTTGGTTGCTTCGGCTCAAAACCACATTCACTCTGCCGGGCAGGGGTTGTTTTCCCGGGAAATCCTCCACCGTACGGCGACCCGCAATGACCATAGCACCCCGGGTCTGCTCCCGGAAAAATTTCCGGTCAACGCGCAAAGCCACCGGCTGGGTGCCGTCCTTACCAATGCCCCAGTCGTCATATACTGCAACGATCAATTCCATATTATACCTCAAATAGCCATAGGAATCTCAAAATCAAACGGATGGAACTGATAATCCTCCACCTGGAAGCTGTTCTTGGTGAAAGCATAAAAATCGGTGACAGTAGGATCTAAAGTAACCTTGGGCGCAGCATAGCCCTCTTTTTCCAGCATGGCTTTGACGGCAGGAATGTGACGGTCATAAATATGGCAATCCGCGATCACATGAACCAACTCCCCTGCCTCCAGGCCGGACACCTGGGCCACCATCATCAAAAGCATAGCATATTGGCATACATTCCAGTTGTTGGCAGTGAGCATATCCTGGCTGCGCTGATTCAATATGGCATTGAGGGTATTGCCGGATACATTAAAGGTCATAGAATAGGCGCAGGGATAAAGATTCATTTCATGCAGGTCTTCAAAATTATAAATGCTGGTTAAAATCCGGCGAGATGCGGGATTGTGCTTCAAATCGTAAAGCACCCGGTCCACCTGGTCGAATTCGCCCTCTTTATA
Source organism: Faecousia sp. (assembly GCA_045591335.1). Classification (GTDB taxonomy): domain Bacteria; phylum Bacillota; class Clostridia; order Oscillospirales; family Oscillospiraceae; genus Faecousia. Next base: position 2,415 of record JAZNSR010000035.1, on the reverse strand, counting down.
CTTGTGCTTCAAGCCCAGCTGATAGCCATAGGCCTTGCCAATGGTGCCGTCCTCCCCTGCCCATTCATCCCAAACATGGCTGCCCAGGTCCGCAATGCGGTTGGACTTTTTCTGCCAGATCCACAAAAGCTCGTCCAGGGCAGATTTCCAATAAGTACGGCGCAGAGTCATAATGGGGAATTCCTCCCGCAGGTCATAACGGTTGACCACACCGAATTTTTTAATGGTATGGGCGGGTGTACCATCGGGCCAATGGGGACGCACCTGCAGATCTTCGTCAGAAAAACCGTTATTTAAAATATCCAGGCATGTGGCCTTATAAATTTCGTCCGCTCTGCTCATATACTCTCTCCTTGCTTTTTCTATCTTTTATGCCCTCATTATATACGCAACCACGCCAGGTTGCAAGCCAAAATTAACCGCCTGCCACAAACTGGCCGGGACTGATGCCGTATTCGGATTTAAATGCCCGGTAAAAACTGGTGTAATCCGCAAAGCCACAGCTGCGGCACACCTGCTTAGCACTCTCCCCCTGGGTCAAAAGCTGCCGCGCCAAAAGCAACCGGCGGAGCATAATATAGCGGTAAATGCTGATGCCCACCTCCCGGCTGAAGGCATGGGACAAATGGTATTTACTCACATAGCAAGCCGCTGCCAGCTGCTCCAGGGACATAGGCTCTGCCAGGTGCTCGCCGATGTATTGCATGGTCTTTTGCACCAAAGCGGAACGCTGCTCCGCTTCCTCCTGGGATTGGGTGTGCTTTGCCAGCCGATTCACCTGCACCATAAATTGCAAAAACAAACCGTAGGCACTGATGCTGCTGCCAAAATTGCGGCTATAAGATTCCCGCACCAATTCTGCCAGCCGGGTGCGCAGAGCCGTCCGTTCCGACTGCCCCGCCCGGATCAAGTGCGTGTGCCCGGGAGCGGCAGTATCAAAGCATTGGTCCAGCCTTTCTGCAGCAGAAATAGACTCCAAAAACTCTTTATTGATCCAAAGCACAAACCGCTCATAGACCATGCCCTGCTCCAAAATGGGACGATGCAGCTCCATGGGGTTGATCAGCAGCAGATCTCCCGGCTGCATGTGAATGATCCTGCCATCCACCCAGTAGTCCACATTACCGCTGAGCAAATAATAAATCTCATAAAAATCGTGATGATGTACCTCCACGCTATTGGCCCGCGGCTCCCGATAATGAAACACCTCAAAAGTATCTGACTGCATAATCTGCCGGGGATCAAACAGCTGAGACCGTTCCCGCATAAGACCACCTCCTTATTCACATACAGTATATAGCAACATTTGCAATGTTTCAAGCAATTTATACAATTTATATTGCAAAAATAATTTGTTAGAATAAATCCATAATTTCGGCGCTTTTTTGCGTCCATATAGGGAGGAATTGGAATGCCAATGCAAATGGGTTTCCGTTGGTACGGCGAAGGCAATGATAAAATCAAGCTTTCTGACATCAAGCAAATCCCCGGTGTGACCAACATCGTTTGGGCACTGCACCACAAAATGCCTGGCGAGATCTGGGAAGAACACGAGATCGCTGAAGTGAAGGCACAATGCGATCAATACGGCTTCAATATCGATGTGGTAGAATCTGTAAATGTGCACGACGATATTAAGATTGGCCTGCCCACCCGGGATAAGTACATCGAAAACTACAAGCAATGCATCCGCAATTTAAGCAAGTTCGGTGTTAAGGTGATTTGCTACAATTTCATGCCCATTTTCGACTGGACCCGCTCCAACCTGTTCCACGAGGTGGGTGACGGCTCCACTGCTTTGTTCTATGAAAAAGGCATGATCCAGGACGATTACAACGCCATGGCAAAGTACATACTGGACTTTACGGAAAAATACAACATGTCCTTCCCCGGCTGGGAGCCGGAGCGCATGGCAAAGCTGGATGAGCTGTTCAAGGCCTATAAGGATGTGGGTCATGAGACCCTTTGGGCAAACCTCAAGTATTTCCTGGAAGCCATTATGCCCACCTGCGAGGAATGCGATGTAAAAATGGCCATCCACATGGACGATCCTCCCTGGGACATTTTCGGCCTGCCCCGGCTGCTCATCAACGAAGAAAACATCGACCGTTTCTTGAAGATGGTGGACAATCCCTACAACTGCCTGACTCTCTGCTCCGGCAGTCTCAGCGCAGACCCCAACAACAATGTGGCCCGGATCGTCCGCAAGCATTGCGACCGGATCGCCTTTGCCCATATCCGCAATGGGAAGCATTTTGAAAACGGCGACTTCTCTGAAGCCAGCCACCGGGACTGCGACGGCGACACCGGCATTCTGGACATTCTGCAGGCTTACCACGATTGCGGCTTTGAAGGCTACATTCGCCCGGACCACGGACGGCAACTTTGGGACGAAGGCCCCGGAAATGTCCGCCC
>JAZNSR010000034.1:0-6068 GCA_045591335.1 Faecousia sp. | reverse complement strand
GCCCTTGTTCAGCTCCTTCAGCTTGTCGGCGGCAGCCTGGATGGAAGCCTTCTCGTCGGAGGAAATCTTGCCCTCCAGATCCTTCAGGGTCTTCTCGGTCTGGTAAACCATCTGGTCAGCCATGTTGTGGGTGTCGACCTCGTCCTTGCGGGCCTTGTCTTCGGCAGCGAACTGCTCAGCCTCCCGGACAGCCTTCTCGATGTCGTCCTGGCTCAGGTTGGTGGAAGCGGTGATGACGATCTTCTGCTCCTTGCCGGTGCCCAGGTCCTTGGCGCTGACGTTGACGATGCCGTTGGCGTCGATGTCGAAGGTAACTTCGATCTGGGGAACACCACGGGGTGCGGGTGCGATGCCGCCCAGCTGGAAGTTGCCCAGGGTCTTATTGTAAGCAGCCATCTCACGCTCGCCCTGCAGCACATGGACCTCAACGGAGGTCTGGCCGTCAGCGGCGGTGGAGGAGATCTGGCTCTTACGGGTGGGGATGGTGGTGTTGCGGTCGATCAGACGGGTGAACACGCCGCCCATGGTCTCAATACCCAGAGACAGGGGGGTTACATCCAGCAGCACCACATCCTTCACATCGCCGGTCAGCACGCCGCCCTGGATGGCTGCGCCCACTGCCACGCACTCGTCGGGGTTGATGCCCTTGAAGCCTTCAGAGCCGGTGATGCCCTTAACCGCTTCCTGCACTGCGGGAATACGGGTGGAGCCGCCAACCAGCAGCACCTTGTGCAGGTCGCTGGGCTTCAGACCGGCATCGCTCATGGCCTGACGAACAGGCTTCATGGTCCGCTCCACCAGGTCTGCGGTCAGCTCATTGAACTTAGCGCGGCTCAAGGTCACATCCAGATGCTTGGGGCCGGTGGCGTCAGCGGTGATATAAGGCAGGTTGATGGCAGTGGTGGTCATGCCGGACAGCTCGATCTTAGCCTTCTCGGCAGCTTCCTTCAAGCGCTGCATGGCAACCTTATCCTTGGACAGGTCCACGCCCTCAGTCTTCTTAAACTCACTGACCAGGTAATCCATAATCCGCTGGTCGAAGTCGTCACCGCCCAGGCGGGTATCGCCTGCGGTTGCCAAAACCTCCACGATGCCGTCACCGATCTCCAGAATGGAAACGTCGAAGGTACCGCCGCCCAGGTCATAGACCATGATCTTCTGCTCGTTTTCCTTATCCAGGCCGTAAGCCAGAGCAGCTGCGGTGGGCTCGTTGATAATACGCTTTACCTCCAGGCCTGCAATGCGGCCTGCATCCTTGGTGGCCTGGCGCTGAGCATCAGAGAAGTAAGCGGGAACAGTGATAACTGCCTCGGTGACTGTCTGGCCCAGATAAGCCTCCGCATCTGCCTTCAGCTTCTGCAGCACCATGGCGCTGATTTCCTGGGGAGTATAGCCCTTGCCATCGATTTCTACCTTGTAATTTTCGCCCATGTGGCGCTTAATGGAAGCCACGGTGCGGTCAGCATTGGTAACCGCCTGGCGCTTTGCCACCTGGCCTACCATACGCTCGCCGGTCTTGGAAAATGCCACCACAGAGGGGGTGGTACGGGTGCCTTCTGCATTGGCAATCACAACGGGCTCGCCGCCTTCCAGAACTGCCACGCAGGAATTGGTTGTACCCAGGTCAATACCGATAATCTTGCTCATAATCATTTCCTCCTATATAAACCTTAAATTTCTTACTCTTTAATTTGCAACCTGCACCATGGCGAAGCGGACGATCTTATCTCCCAGCTTAAAGCCCTTTTGGAATACCTGCGTGATGGTGTTTTCCTCCACGCCATCTTCCTCTGTGTGCATCACTGCATTGTGAATATTGGGGTCGAACTGGTCGCCCACATTGCCGAAGATCTCCACACCCAGGCTCGCAAAAATGCCAACCAACTGGGTCATGGTCATCTCCACGCCTTTTTTATAGGCTTCGTCCTGGGTGGGCTGATTCAAGGCCCGCTCCAGGTTATCATAAACCGGCAGCAGCTTTTCTACTGCATCGGCCTTGCCATTGGAATAAGACTGCTCTTTTTCCTTGGCGGTGCGCTTGCGGAAATTATCATAATCCGCAGCCAGCCGCAGGTAGCTGTCATGCTCTGCGTTGTATTTTTCCTCCCAGGGATCGACCTCCGGGGTCTGGACTTCTTCCAGAACTTCTTCAGTCTGCTCCACTTCCGGCTGCGACTGCTTCTTTTCTTTTTTTGCCACGGTAGCTCCTCCTATTGGCTTTATTCTTCAGTTTCCGGGGGCAGCATGGGCTGCTCGGGCTTTGCAAACATTTTGGAAAGGCTCTCAGCAAAGTAGGAAAGCCGGGCGGTGACCTTTGCATAATCCATACGGGTAGGGCCCACCACGCCAATCATGCCCTGCATGCCGTCACCAATGTCAAACTTGGTCATGACCACGGAGGTGTCCTTTAACTCCTGTGCCACATGCTCCGGGCCTACCAGCACCTTAGTGCCGTTGGCATTTTGCATGAGGGCAGGCAGATTGGAAAGGGCATCCTCGTCCAAAGATGACATGACCTGCTGGGCTTTATCCACATCCCGGTACTCCGGCAGGCTCAGCAGCCGCATTTGCCCTGCCACTGCCATGTTAGTGGAGCCCTGGCGGTTTAAGGTCTCAGTGGTAAATTCCATGATCACCGGCACCAGTGATGCCGCCGCACCGCCGGACATCATGACCCGCTCCAGCAGCTCCGGAGTAAATTCATCGGGGCAAAGGCCGGTCATGGTAGCATTGAGCACCGCAGCAAGGATCTTCAGATCCGCCTCGGTCACATTCAACGGCAGCTTAATCAGCTTGTTGGTGACCTCCTCGGTGCTGAGCATGATCACCAGGATCACGCTGCCCTGGCCCGCCAGAATCAGCTCAAACCGTTTCACGGTGGCGCCCATTTGGCGGGATGCCATGGAAATGGCGGGTAGGTCTGTGGCCTGGGACACCAGCTTTGCCACCTTCTCCACCATTTTATCCACCCGCTGCATCTTTTCTTCGATGGCGGTGTTGATGGATTTGGTTTCATCCAGGCTCAGCCGGTATTCCGCCATGAGCTCATCTACATACAGCCGGTAGCCTGCAGCGGAGGGGATCCGTCCTGCGCTGGTATGGGGCTGCTCCAAATAACCCATGGTGGTCAAATCTGCCATTTCGTTGCGAATGGTGGCAGAGGAGTATTGCATATCCGGCATCTGCGCAATCACCTTGGAGCCTACAGGCTCAGCGGTGCGGATATACAGATCCACCACGCAGCGCAGCACCTTTTTCTTTCTTTCGGTCAGTTCCATCATGCACCTCCTCTATTCATTAGCACTCGCAACCTTTGAGTGCTAAGCACACTATACACCAGAGTGCTAAAAATGTCAATAGTGCATTTTTGAATTATTTTTTAACAATTGGTCACAATTATGCAAAATGCCCCGTCGCTTTCGCAACGGGGCAATATTCCTTATTTACGGTTGCCGTTTTTATCGAATTTCCCGTTCACATGGAACACCAGGAAAAAATAAGAGCCTGCCACCAATAGTGCCTGTACAGCCACACAGATCAGCGCAGCCATCGCCAAAGTAATATGGGATGCGCCCAGGAAGATCAGCAGCACCACCAGACTGATAATAGCCATCGCCGCGCCGCCATACATCCAGAGCATACCCGCCAACCGCTGGGTATATTTCCAGGCCTGCTCACTGGCCATAGCCCGCTGGATCCGGAAACCGATCCGCTGACTGGGCTTGGAGACCGGGAAGAAATAATACCAAAGACCCAACGCCAGCACCAAAACCGGCCCTGCCACCATCAATAAACTCAGCCAAAGCCGCAGGTCAGATAAAAACCTTTGCATTTCCGGAAGGAATTTTGCAAAGTCAAAATCTTCCAAAAAACCGGTGATTGCTTCCATAAGGGTTACTCCTTACTTTTTCTCAAGAAAACTGTTGATCTCATGAATAAAGCTGTTCACATCCTGGAAACGGCGGTAAACAGAGGCAAAGCGGATATAGGCCACCTCGTCCAGGGGCTTGATACGCTCCATGACCATCTCGCCAATGCGGTCGGTGCTGACCTCACGCTCCAGGGTGTTTTGAATGGACTGCTCGATCTCCGTGGCGATCCGGTCCAGGTCGGACATTTCCACCTGCCGCTTATCAAAAGCACGAACCATAGAGTTGAGGACCTTATTACGGTCGAAACTCTGGCGGGACCCATCCCGCTTCACAACAATAATAGGCAGGCTCTCCACGATCTCGTATGTAGTGAACCGGCGCTGGCATACCAGGCACTCACGGCGGCGGCGAATGCTGGCGCCATCCTCACTGTGCCTGGAATCTACGACCTTACTTTCCTGGTCGCCGCAAAAGGGACATTTCATAGCTGGATTGCTCCCTTCCAATTGTACTGTTTAAGAAATTATAACAAACTTTTTATATGCTGTCCAGTACCTTTTTTATTCCCCTTGCCAAAGGGTAAAAAATGGGGTACACTATTCTATATTACAAAAGGAGTATGCTATGAAACCGAAAATTTTATACCCCCTTTGGGGCTGCTTATATATTTTATGCGTGTGTCTGGGTGCCATTACCCAGCGGAATTTAGCGGTGGAGATTATCTTCACCCTCATCAGCCTTTGCTTTTTTATTCCCCCTGCCCTGCTGCTGTTCCGGGCAGCCAGGGAAAACGACCGGAAGACCCTGAAGCTTTTACGGCTGATCAGCGCGCTTTCCCTGGGGCTGACCCTGCTGGCGCTGGTGGGCAGCATTCTTTCCGTTCTGGGCCCGCTGCTTTTGGGTGATATATTAAATATCGTATTACTTCTGGTATCCGCCCCCATGCTCTGCGGCAAATATTGGTTCGTGTCCCTTTTCCTTTGGGCAACGCTGCTGTTTGCCAGCTTCCCAAAGATTTGGAAAACCCCCTCCCCCAAGGCATAATGCATTACAAATCCCCCACTCTACTATGGGTAGAATGGGGGATTCTCTTTTCAGGAGACGGAGAATCCCGGGATTCTCCAAAATGGGACTGACTTTTTTTGAAATACTGTTGTAAGATGAACCCATCAATTTATACACCAAAGGAGCATTCCCATGAACTATCAAATCATCACCGACACCGGCTGCGACTTCCCCATGGACATGTATGCACAACTGGGGCTGACAGTCGTTCCGCTGACGGTGACCTATAAAGCCCAGGACTACACCCTTTACTCCGAGCAATTTCTCAAGCAGATGTTTGCGGGCCTGCGGGCCGGAGAGCAAGCCAAAACCAGCGCCATCAATCCCGACGGCTGGAGCAAGGCTATGCGCCAGCATTTGCAGCAGGGGCAGGATGTGCTGGTGCTGACCTTTTCCTCCGGCTTGAGCACCACCTATCAATCCGCCGTGATCGCCGCCCAGGAGCTGCAGGAAGAATTCCCGGACCGGCAGATCCGGGTGGTGGACACCCTGGCAGCCTCCCTGGGGCAAGGGCTTTTGGTTCACTACGCCTGCCAAAAACGGGATGCAGGCATGCCGCTGAACCTGCTGGCAGCCTGGGTGGAGGAGACCCGGTACAAGCTTTGCCACTGGTTTACGGTAGCCGATCTGATGTATTTAAAGCGGGGCGGCAGAGTCAGCACAGCCACCGCCCTCATGGGCACCATGCTGCAGATCAAACCGGTGCTCCATGTGGACAACGAAGGACACCTGATCAACAAAAGCAAGGTCCGGGGCAGAAAAGCCTCCATTGAGGCTTTGGCAAAGAAAATGGGCGAGCTTGCCATCCCCAACGCCAACGATACGGTGTTTATCTGCCACGGAGACTGTCTGGAGGACGCCCAAGCCCTGGAAGCCATGGTCAGGGAAAAATACGGCGTGAAGCATGTGTTTATTTATTATGTAGGCGCGGTGATCGGCTCTCACTCCGGACCGGGCACCCTGGCACTATTCTTCCTGGGCAAACAACGGTAAATTCTAATTTATCGCTATGTTACACTACACGCCGTAGGGAATGCATTCATGCATTCCTAAATCCTAAAACACGCACATTTGCTTATATTTTACCTTTTGGAACGGATAAATCCGTTCCCTACGGATGGTTTGTATGTG
>JAZNSR010000033.1:0-11508 GCA_045591335.1 Faecousia sp. | reverse complement strand
AGAACATATCTTCAAGAGGAAAGAAAGATTATTGTTCATAGGGCACTGTCGAGAATTAAGGCTGAATATAGCCAAGTGTTATATCTGAAATTCTTTGAGGATTTATCTAATGAGCAGATAGCAGTTGTAATGAGGAAGACCAAACGTCAAGTAGAAAATCTGGTTTATCAGGCAAAACATTCGTTGAAATCTGAACTTAATAAGGAGGGCATTGGCTATGAAGACTTATAATGAAATGGCTGAAAGCGTGTTTGAGCGCAGAGAAAAATATATTGCTGAAAGGAGAATGGCAATGAAAAAGACAACGGCTACTGTTGTCTGCTGTTGTTTAGTCGCCGTGCTTAGCATTGGGGTATGGCATGGTAACATAGGCACATCAACACTTCCGCCCGCTATAAACGAGCAACTTAACAGTGTAGATATGCCTAATAACACAACAGACACAAATATTGAACCCAACATTGGTAATGGGGACAAGCTGGATACAACAATTTGGCTGTCTGCCGATGAAGCAATCAAGTCTGCTCAAAATGGTACTCAACAAATGGGAGTGGCCGTACCTATGTTGGTTACTTATCAAGGGGCAATTTATGGTTTCTCTGCTGAGGAATACAAGGAAAACAGCCAATACGCTCTTTTGGAAAACGAAGTAATATTGAGGAAAAATTACTCATATCCTGCATATCAAGTAAAGGACGTTTCTGATAATGTAGCAATTGTTCTCAATGGCAGATTAAATATATATCAGAAGTTATTTGAAGTAAAGGCTGTAATTGATGGTAATCCATATAGAATTGTTCAGCCGATGATGTCGGGCATCGACTACTCTTACGGTGAGATTATACAGGAAAATGACGATTTTACTGTTTATCAGGCCATCAACGCACAAAGCGGTGAGGTTCTGGAAACAGAATATGTTATCAACATTTTGCCGCTTCTCAAAAGAGAACTTCCAAATTTCTTTGATGGCGACGAAAACTATGGTGACGCTTGGTGGGTGGCAGTACCACAATTCGATGATTAAATGTCGCATTAATAACTCTTGCGCTATTTTGGAGTGAGTTTGTGTAATACTTAAATTATTTGCTTTTTTTGCTATAATTATTTTAATTAAGTAAAGACGACCGGGAAACATTGAAAATCCCGGGGTTTCAGATGTTTGCATAAAAGTACAATAAAGACAAAGCCCCAAGGACGAAAGTTCTTGGGGCTTACTTCTTACCTATTACCTCTTCACTCTTACCTCAAATGTCCTTGGGTCTTTGGGAAGTAATAGGTAAGAGGTAAGAGGTAATAAGTGTAAGGCTTTGCCTTGCTCTTATTGTGTTATAGTGGTATAATAACGATGTTTTAGATAAATGTATAGAAGTTAAGAAATTACTGATTACTTCAATAAATACTGCAAAGAGTAAATTGAACAATCAACGAGGTCGGTGTTAATAATGAAATTGTTGTTTATGATAGGGAATGCTGCTGTCGGTAAAATGACTGTTGGGCAGGAACTTATGAAACTCACGGGGTTGAGATTATTTCACAATCATATGACAATAGAACCCGTAATAGAAATCTTTGGCCAATATAATGGAAAAGTAATTAATAGACTTCGTCAGGTGGTTTTTGAGGAATTTGCGAAGTCAGATTGCTATGGAATGATTTTCACATATATGTGGGCTTTCGACCAACAAGCAGATTGGGATTATATTGAATATGTGAAAAGCATTTTTGAACCCTATAATACAGAGTTTTACTATGTGGAACTTGTTGCTCCCCGCGAAATTAGATTAGAACGAAATGTTACTGAAAACCGGTTGAAGAACAAAGCATCGAAAAGAAATGTTGAGGTATCGAATCAAAGACTTATCACCGAGGATACAAAATACCGACTCGAAAGTTTTGAGGGTGAAATTCCGTTTGATAACTACATTAAAATTGATAATTCAAAACTTCCTCCCGATGTAGTTGCAAAAATGATTCAAGAGAAATTCCATTTATAACGAAGAAAAAGGTCTGTTTACATATAGGTTCATTTTCGTGGTGTAAACACATGAAAAACGACAAGTTTCGGTAGAAACTTGTCGTTTTTCAACTAAGTTTGCCCTTGCGGGCAAGTGAAGTTGCCTCCGGCAGTGAAGTTACTCCGTAGTGAAGTTTGCTTCGCAAGTGATTATGGGCAAACTTAACTTCACTTTGTGCGTAGCACAAAACTTCACTATGGCGCATGCCATAACTTCACATCGGCGATAGCTGACATTTCATAAAATTATGAATTTTACTTTCTGTTGATTGCAGTGAATACTACAACTGTGTCTGCCTGCTTGGCTATGTTGACATTTATTGAAAATGTGCTACAATGAATAGACAGGGATTGGATTTTATCGCGCAGCAATTCCATTGTTTTTATCGCATTACAATCCCTGCCTTAGCGTGTTATTTATAATCAGACAGGAGATGTAATTATGAAAAAGGGTATTCTTATTTCGTTACTTTGTTTTTTGCCCGTTTTACTGGCTTCGTGTGCTGTTCCTTATTCTTTTATGCACGGTGAACCGGATATCGATACTATTCAAATTGAGATCGTCAATTTGAATACAGAAATGGGTTACCATTCAGGTTCCCCTTACAGTGAAGAGAATGTTTCTGTCATTAAGGTTATTGATCACGATAAGTTAGAAGAATTTCTTTCCGATTTTAAGAAAATCAAGAGTTATCAACCGAATGTTGGTGGCAGGATAGATTGTATTTATGGCAAGGCAATTCGTATTATTTATGCCAATGGAGATATTGAGCTGATTACACACTTCGGTACGGCAACTGTCAATAACGGAGAGATTTGGAACCATACTACGACCTTTGATTCAGATGCTTTTTCTGAATTGATAGATAAATATTCTTAAATTTGGCTCGGTGATATATGCTTTGTATTTGTATATTTTTAACCCGGAGCGGTTTGTCCGCTCCGGGTTGCTTGTTATTAAAGCTCTTCCAGGTATTCCACACCGGGAATTTGCATCAGTTCTTCGATCACATGATCGTGGTTGCGTCTTTTGGGAAGCTTCAAGGTCAGAGAATAGGCTCTTACATCGCTTTGGGTCTCAGAATCCCGCTCTCGTTGGAAGTTGCTGGCCTCCATGTTCAGTGTCTTCACTTCCCGAATAAACTCGCTCAAGGTGTGGTTTCGATTAATCTCCACAAAGATGTCCAATCTGTTGGTGCGTCTGCGCATCCGGTTGTCCATTCTTTGCATAAAGGCAATTACAATCATGATCGCAAATGCGCCAATCAGGGCAGCTTCGTATAAACCGATACCTAAAGCCAGACCCAAGCCTGCGGTTGCCCAAAGACCCGCGGCGGTGGTCAGACCCTTGATCTGACTGCGCTTGGTGACGATGATGGTACCTGCACCCAAGAAACCGATACCGCTGACTACCTGGGCACCCATACGCACGGGGTCGCCGGTACCAAAGCTTTGGTAGATATACTGGTTGGTCAGCATGATCAAGCATGCGCCAACGCACACCAATATGTAGGTTCTCAGACCGGCAGCACGGTTTTTCATTTCCCGTTCCAAACCGATGGCACCGCCAATAAGCACAGCAGCGGAAATACGCAGCACAATGGCCAGGTAGGTTACATCCCGAATCATCACTAATTTATCCAAAGGAACACCTCCCATAAATTTTATGCTATTGTACCACAAAAACACAAAAAATCAATCGAAAAAATCGGCACAATTCTATAATTTTTCGGCATATAATGGAGATTTTTAGAATTATTTTGAAAAAGCGGTTTCCCGGCCTTGACAGGTGAACAGGATCACCTGCTTGTTTTCAGATTCCTCCTTGAGGATTTCCATAGCTTTTTGCAGGCGTATGTCATCAAAACGCACCAACGCATCGTCCAGCACCAGCGGCGCATTTGGAGTCAGCTCACGGGCAACTGCCAGGCGCAAGGCCAGATACAGCTGGTCCACCGTACCGTCGCTGCGCCATTGTGCGCTGTGGAGGGTATCCTCGTCCTGAGCGCTGATGCTTAAGCTCATATCCTCGGCAATCGTAAGCCGCTGATATTTTCCGTCTGTCAGCCGTTCCATGAAATCCTGGGTGTGCTTGGCAATCACCGGCGCAAACCGCCTTTGCAGGGAAAGGGTGGCTTGATACAGCGCATCCTGTGCCAGCTCCAGGGCATGATAGGTGTCCTCCAGCCGGGTGATTCGGCGGTTCAGAGTGTCCAACCGGGCGCGCAGAAGCTTTTCGTCGCCTAATGCTTCAGCCCTACCCATGGTTTGCCCCAGCTTCAGCTGCAGCTGCTGCTTTTCTAAAGTAAGTGCTGCGATTTGCTGAACGGTTTCCTCCATGGTGTATGTTAAGGAGTCGGGATGCTCCGGTGCTTGCTCCAATTTGGCCACGCCCCGCAAGGCCTCTGCGTGCTGCTTGGCTTGTGCCAGCTTTTCTGTCAGAATAGCGGAACGCTCATGTAAGGAGATCTGCTCCCGCAGCTGGGAAATATAGGCCGCAAGGCCAATTTCTCCAACCAATGCCTGGGTTTCTGTTTCCAGGGCCTCTCTGCGCTGGTCCAAAGCCTGCTTTTGCGCATTGTATTCAGCCAAAGCTTTTTCGTAGGCTTCTTGTTGCGCATTGGCAGAAAGCGCAAATTCCACCCATTGAGTGGGGGCAATGCCCGGGTGCTTTTCTTTGATTGCGTCCATTTGCAAAGCAAGAGATTTTGATTTTTTGCTGCCGATGATAAATAATAACCCGGCAATTAACAACATGCCGATACCGCCTGCAATATAGAGCCAAACTTGCTGAAGCACAATAGCAAGGATAATTGCCGCAACCAAAACCAAGGATCCTGCGGCTATGGCAAGGATGGGCGTGGATTTTGCTTGTTTTTTGCTTTGAGCTTCCAGCTGCTCCAGCTGCGCAAGATCCTGCTTGGCCTGCTGGGGATCCTGGGCGCATTTGGCAGGTGGCTGGGGCAGGGGAGCTTGCAGCTTCCAATCCAGCTGCAGCGCATCCTTTTTGGTAACCAGACCGCTGGCTTGCTCCAGTTTTTCCTGCAGTTGTTGCCGGGATGGAAGCTGGGCGCACTGGGCGTTTACCTGCGCCAAATCCTGGGAAAGCTGTTCTGCGGTTTCTTCTGCGGCTTTCACTTGCTGCACCGAGTCCACAGAGGCTTGATAATGCAAAGCGACTTTGTGGTTTTCCAAAGCTGCCAGTTCGTCCAGGATCTGTGCCTGGCGATGGGTGATTTCCTGAATTTGATTGTTCAGAGACTGCAGTGTATGTAACTGCGCTTTTAGCTGCTCCCGTTCCGTTTCCGCCTGGGGCAGTAGGCCGGTGTTGTTAAACCGGCATTTGTTTTTCAGTTCCTTGAGGGTTTGACCCAGCTTGTCACCGTCGCCGCTTTCATCGCCTGTGGTGACTAGGCTGTTCAGTCTGCGCCGCAAGGCTTCGTCCTGGGTAACCGGTAAGTCTGTCAGACGCAGGAAGCCTGCCCGGGTAAACACACTGCGCTCCACGCCTAAAAGCGTCTGCCCGCAGTTAGCGGCAGTCAGCTCCTGCACATCAATGCCTGTTTCGGTTTCGTAAGCGCGAAATTCCCCAAAAGGAGTCCGCCCCTTGCTGCTTCGCTCAATGGTAATATTTTTGCCGTTCCAAATCAGCTCGATTCTTCCGGACATGGCAGCGCCGGACCAGGGGGCATACCGTTCTTTATCGGCAATAACACTGCCGGTGGTGCGGGCACGGGTGTCAATGCCGTAAAGCATATTCACCAAAAATGCGCACCATGTGCTTTTGCCCCATTCATTGGGAGCGTGGATGATATTCAGTCCAGGCTCTAACTTGAGTGTGGCATGTTCCAGCTTGCCAAAGGTTGCGGTCATGGATAGAATTTTCACGGCAGCTTCACCTCCTGACCGTCCAATATTTTGCGGGAGATCCTGGCTGCCAGATTTGCCCGGTCAGCAAGCACTTCGCTGTCAGATTCTGTGGCTTGTTTCAGCAAGGAGAAATAAACACCCTCAAAGCTGTCTTCACCAATGCTGCTCCATAGATCCACCTCGGGAATGGTCTCATCCCGCAGCCAAAGGTTGGGGATGTGGAGGAATTGGGAGCGCAAAGCGTCCAGGTTGATGCCGCTGCTGTAACCGGTGAGCGTCACCCGGAAAAAGTCACTGCTATCCATAGCGGGCAGCATTGCTGCCAAAGAAGCGCCGGCATCCTGTCCGGCCTCCACATCTTCGTCATAAAAACGGGGCACATCCAAAGGAATGAAAGAGGCATTGACTTGCTGCTCCAGCTCCACCAGGATTACGCCTTTTGCGCCTAATTCGTCGAAGCCCCGGTCCATGGGGCAGCCTGGCCAGGCGCAAACGCTGTTGCCTGCCCGCAGGCTGCCAAGCTTATGAATGTGGCCCAGGGCCAGATAATCCAAGCCGGAATTCTGAATTTGCGCGCGGGTCACAGGGCAGTAGGGAGAAGCGGCATTGTTTGCCTCAGCGTGAAGCACGCCAATATGCCATTTCCCCTCGCCCTCTGTGTGGAAATCCTTCAGCAGACCCGGGCAGTCCATGCTCTCGTAGCCTGCGCCGTAAACCACGCAATCCAGCTCCGGAAAGGGCAGAGAAGAAACCTTGCTTTTGGTGAAAATATGCACATTTTCCGGCCACTGTTCTTTTTCATAGGGAGAGTCCGGACTGCAAAAATCGTGATTGCCGGGGGTGATGATCACAGGGATATCCAGCATGGAAAGGGCAGAACGCACGGCGGACATGGTTTGCTTGGTATATGCGCCGTCAAACAAATCGCCTGCGATGATCAGCATATCGCAGCCTTCTGCCATGCAAAGCTTTACGATCTTTTCCGGTAGCTTCAGCATTTCCTGGCGCAATACCTGGGTATTTTCTTCTCCCAAGCCTGCCAGGGGACTGTCCAGATGCCAGTCAGCGGTGTGCAGGATCTTCATATAAATCCACCCTTTCTGCCTTTTTGCAAAGGCCGGTTTCTGTGTCGATGGTAAATAGGACGGCTTCCAGCTTGGTGGGGCCGTCCGCCCAGCGGTAGCGCTCCGGAAGATCTCCGCGGAATTTGGCAATGGACAGATCTGGGCGGATGCCCAAAACCGAATCCTGGGGACCGGTCATGCCCAGGTCGGTCACATAACCGGTGCCCTGGGGGAGGATCCGGGTGTCAGCGGTGGGTACATGAGTATGCGTGCCCCATAAGGCGCTGATCCTGCCGTCGAGCATATAGCCCATGGCCAGCTTTTCCGAGGTGGCTTCTGCGTGCAACTCCACCAAAATCAATTTGGTGTTTAATTGAGAAAGGATCTTCTCAATCTGTAAAAAGGGGTTGTCCGGGGTATAATCCATATTGACCCGGCCCTGCAGATCGATCACTGCCACAGGACCGGCGGCAGTATCGTAAACGCCCCAGCCTATGCCCGGTGCTTGCGGAGCATAGTTAGCCGGACGCAGAATGCGGGTGTTATCTTCCAGATAATCCACAATGTCCCGTTTGGCAAAGCTGTGGTTACCCAGGGTGATCACATCTGCGCCTGCATCGAAAATATCTTCTGCCTGCTGGGGCATGATCCCCACAACGGCGGTGTTTTCTCCGTTTACGATCACAAAATCCGCATTGGTTTTCCGCTTCAGATACCGCAAACTGCGCCGGATGCGCTCCAGACCGGGCGCACCGACCACATCGCCAACGGTCAGCACTCTAAAATCCATAATAATCCCTCGTTTCTGTAATTACATTCATTATATATGAAAATGTTCCTTGATGCAATAACTGGTTTGTTTGCCTGGTTGCTTTTTGCGGAAAAATCCCGTATAATATTAAAAAATGTGAAGGAGGCAGAGCATGCGCAATCAGATCGATACCGCGCCGGTTATAGAGGCCTTTGATTCGGCGGACGAATGTCCCTTTTGCCATTTGGAGCGGATGGCGGAGCAAAGCACCATCCGTTTTGTGGTGGGCCCCAGCGCCAGCTATATGGAGCCGGATGTAAGAGGCGCAACAGACCGTATGGGCTTTTGCAATGCCCATACGAAAAAACTTTATGATTACGGCAATTCCCTGGGTGCTGCCTTGATTTTGCAAACCTATTTTGCGGGCGTTTTGGAAGAATTCCAGGCGGAAGCAGGCGGCTTGCAGCCCGGCAAGAAAAGCCTTTTTGGCAAACGCCCGGCATTGAATGACCAAAGCTATCCCCGCAAGCTGGGTCAGAAGGTGAGTGGCTGCTTTATCTGTGACCGTATGGATTACCACATGGATCGTTATTGGCGTACTTTTTTTCATCTGTTAAAAGATGCGGATTTCCGCCGTAAGGTAGAAAATGGCAAGGGCTTTTGCCTGCGGCATTTTGCGCTTTTGATGGAGGCTGCGCCTGATATGCTTCCCAGTGCGTATGAAAAATGGTTTTATGATACCGTCCCGGCAGTGACAGAAAAGAATCTGATCCGTGTAAAAGAGGATTTGGATTGGTTTATTGCCAAGTTTGATTACCGCAACGCAGGGGCAGATTGGAAGAATTCCAAGGATGCCCTTTCCCGTACCATGCAAAAGCTGCAGGGTATTTATCCGGCTGATCCGCCCTATAAAAAAGATTAGTCCGGTTGCAACTTTTGCGAAATCGTGATATAATTATTTATATTTTACCTATATTTTATTTTCAGAGGGAGTTTATTATGACGAAAATTGATATTTATTCCGGCTTTCTGGGCGCAGGCAAGACCACATTGATCAAGAAAATGATCCAGGAGAGCTACGCAGGTCAAAAATTGGTGCTTATTGAAAACGAATTCGGTGAGATCGGTATTGACGGCGGCTTCTTGCAGGATGCGGGCATTAACATTACAGAAATGAATTCCGGCTGTATTTGCTGCAGCCTGGTGGGTGACTTTGGCAAGGCACTGAATCAGGTGCTGGAGCAGTATCAGCCCGACCGTATTGTGATCGAGCCCTCCGGCGTGGGTAAGCTCAGCGATGTGATCGCCGCGGTGGAGAAGGTCACCAATGATGATGTACAGCTGGGCTATACCGTTGCGGTGGTGGATGCCGGCAAGGTGAAGGTGTATACCAAAAACTTTGGTGAATTCTATAATAATCAGATCGAAACTGCCACCACAGTGATCCTTTCCCGTACGGATAGCGTTCCCCAGCAGAAGTTGGATACGGCAGTGACCATGATCCGCCAGCTGAACGAAAAAGCCACCATCGTCACCACCCCCTGGGATCAGCTTACGGGCGCTCAGTTGGTGGAAGCTATGGAGGGCGACGCCTCTGTGGAAGCGGAGCTTGCACGGATGGAGCAGGAACACCATCACTATCATCATCATGAGCATGAGGACGGGCATTGCTGCTGCGGTCACCATGAGCACCACGAGCACCACGAGCATGAAGAGGGGCATTGCTGCGGTCACCACGGCCACCACGAGCATCATGAGCATGAAGAGGGTCATTGCTGCGGTCACCATGAGCACCACGAGCACCATGAACATGAAGAAGGGCATTGCTGCGGTCACCACGGCCACCACGAGCTTCACGACCATGAAGAGGGCCATTGCTGCGGTCACCACGGCCACCACGAGCATCATCACCATGACCATGAGGACGGCCATTGCTGCTGCGGCGGTCATCACGACCATCATCATGCAGACGAGGTCTTTACCTCCTGGGGCGTGGAGACTCATAAGAAATTCTCTGAGAATTTGCTGAATTCTGCGCTGCTTGCGTTGGATTCCGGACGGTACGGCTTTGTGCTTCGCGCAAAGGGTATTGTGGAAGGGGAAGAAGGCAGCTGGATTCACTTTGATTATGTGCCTGGTGAGTGTAATATTCGCCTGGGTAGTGCCGCGGTTACCGGCAAGCTGTGCGTGATCGGCGCAAACCTGGACGAGCAGGGCGTTGCCGCTGCATTCGGAGTGTAAGCTATGGTGCAGATTCCCGTATATGTGTTTACCGGTTTTTTGGATTCCGGCAAGACCAAATTTATCCAGGAGACCCTGGAGGATGAACGCTTCAATGCCGGTGAGCGGACCTTGCTGCTGGTGTTTGAAGAAGGGGAGGAGGAGTTTGATTTCTCCACCTATCCCCATCAGAATGTATATTTAGAGGTGCTGGACCAGGAAACCGTCACCACCAAGCAGCTGCATGCCTTGCAAAAGAAGTATAAGGCCCAGCGGATTGTGGCGGAGCTGAATGGCATGCAGCTGGTAGGTGATCTTTACAGCCGCTTCCCGGAGGAGTGGGTGGTGGCCCAGGAGGTCATGTTTGCCGATTCCACTACCATCATGGCCTACAATGCCAATATGCGCAATTTGGTCATGGACAAGCTGGTGGGTGGGCAGATGGTGGTGTTTAACCGCCTGACTCCCGGCGCGGATATTATGCCTTTCCACAAGCTGGCCCGGGCAGCCAACCGCCGGATCGCTATTGTCTATGATTATACCGACGGCACCACATCCTTTGACGAAATTGAAGATCCCTTGCCCTTTGACATTCATGCGCCTGTGATCACCATTGCGGACGAAGATTATGCGTTGTGGTATCGGGATGTGACGGAAGAACCACAAAAATATCACGGCAAGACTGTGTATTTCAAAGCCCAGGTCGCTTTGCTGCGCCGGGATAAAAACGGTTTGTTTGGGCCCGGACGGTTTGTGATGACCTGCTGCGCCGATGATATTCAGTTCTGCGGTGTGCCTTGCAAGTACGATAAGGTCAAGCAGCTGGAGACCAGAAGCTGGGTCATGGTGAAAGCTACAGTCAGTGCGGAAAAGCATGCGCTGTACCAGGGGGAGCTTGGCCCGGTGCTGACGGCCATCTCCGTTGTCCCCACCAGCCCCGCCGAGCAGGATGTTTGCACATTTTAAATAATAATTGCGCTGCAGTTTGATTCTGCAGCGCAAATTCTTTTTAAACAAAAAACGCCATTGCAAATGCAATGGCGTAATTTATCGCTATAATCAGACGGCTCGCTCCACCTTGTTGGAACGGAGGCATCTGGTACAAGCGTACACATGGCACGGAGTACCGTTCACAATGGCCTTAACCCGCTTCACATTGGGCTTCCAGGTACGGTTGGAACGTCTGTGGGAGTGGGAAACCTTAATACCGAAGGTCACGCCCTTGCCACAATAATCACACTTCGCCATTCATTGCACCTCCTATCCGCATGATGACTCACTGAAATTTGCCTGCCCTTGGACAGGCGCTTTGATATAATAGCAGAGAATCCCTAAAAAAGCAAGTGTTTTTTTGGAAAAATTTCAAGTTTTTTATTTTATTATTGATATTCGCTGTTTAAATCTGTATAATGAAGCCAAGAGGTGAGCGATATGTTTGATATTCACAGTGTTCCGCTGACAACTTTGGTAGAAAAATTCGGTTTTGAGGTTGCATACCGTTCTACAGACTATGAAAAGATCTGCCTGACTGTGGAGGACTTGACCCGTCCCGGTTTGCAGTTGGCCGGATATTACGATCATTTTGATCC
>JAZNSR010000032.1:0-8418 GCA_045591335.1 Faecousia sp. | reverse complement strand
CGCCGGCAGACCTCCTTTGCGGCTATTGAAGTCATTCCGGACATCCAGGATGACAGCCAGGATGTGGAGATTCGTCCGGAGGATTATGAAATGCAGGTGTTCCGTTCTTCCGGCGCAGGCGGTCAGCATATCAATAAGACCTCATCTGCAGTTCGTTTGATCCATAAGCCCACAGGCATTGTGGTGGCTTGCCAGACGGAACGCAGCCAGTTCCAAAATAAAGAAACCTGCTTGCGCATGCTGCGCAGCAAGCTTGTGGAGATCAAGGAAAGAGAGCACCTGGACAAGATATCCGATATTAAAGGCGTGCAGAAGAAGATTGAGTGGGGCAGCCAGATCCGTAACTATGTGTTTATGCCCTATACGCTTGTAAAGGATACCCGCACCGGCTGCGAGACCTCCAATGTGAACGCGGTTATGGACGGTGCGCTGGATCCGTTTATCAATGCTTATTTGACCTGCGCTGCCACCGGCAACTGGGTCACAAAATAAAAACAAAATTTTGCGTCTTGGCTATTGCAATTTTGAAAATGCTGTGTTACAATGTCCGAGATATCGTCCCATAGTATGGGCAAATTGATTTTTTCGACGCTGTCCGCGCAAGCGGTTTTCAAGCGGTAACGGAGGGAGGTTAATCAAATGGGTCCTCTGCAGATCATTCTGACGGTCCTGGAAATTCTTGCCAGCATTGCTTTGGCGGTTGTAGTTTTGTTGCAGTCCGGTAAGGAGTCCGGTATTGCCGCACTTTCCGGCAATTCTGAATCCTACATGGGCAAGGGTAACAGAAGCAGCCTGGATGCGAAGCTGTCTTCCGCCACTAAGTGGGTAGGCATTGCTTGGGTTCTGCTTACCCTGGGCTTGTGCCTGGCAGTTTAATTGCGTAAAGAATATGAGCCGACCCGTTTTGGGTCGGCTCTTTTCTTATGGATAAAGCATACATACCAGAGGGAAAATAATTGCGGTTACAATGCCTGCACTCACCAGACATAGGGTGCTGACAGCACCGGATACCGGATCGATCTCAGTGGCCTTGGAGGTGCCCACCACATGGGAGGCAGTGCCGTATGCCACACCCCGGGCAATGGGATTGGTGATCCGGAACAGCTTGCAAAGGATAGGCCCGGTCAGTGCGCCCATAATGCCTGTAACCATAATCACCGCGGTGGTCAGCGATTCAATGCCGTTGTTTTGGGCAGATAATACTGTGCCCATGGCGGTGGTAATGCTTTTCGGCAAAAGGGAAACTGCCAGCTGCTTGTTCAGGCTGAATAAAAGGCACAGACCAAAGATCATGGCCAGACTGGTTACCGTGCCGGCGATCACACCAGCCAAAATGGCAGGCAGATTCTTTTTCAGCACCTTCAACTGCTCGTAAAGGGGAAGGGCGAAACATACGGTGGCGGGGGTCAGCAGCCAGCTGATGCCTTTGGTGGCTTCTTTGTAGCTGTCAACGGGATAGCCCGTGAGCAGCAGAACGACGATCACCAGCACTGCGCTGATCAAAATAGGGTTGCATAAATGACTTTTCACCTTGCTTTGCACCCAAACGCCGAACAGATAGGTGCCGGCAGTCAATGCAATGGCAAATAAAGAAAGCGCGTCCAAAAACTCAGGCATGCTTGTCACCGCCCTTTCCCGTAAACAGCTGGGTCACCCATCCGCTGATGATAAACACCACAACGGTGGAGATCACGGTGATCACGCATATAGGGACCAGATGGAGAGCGATCAGCCCCCAATGCTGCAGAATATTGGCAGCAGGTGCTACGAACAATAAAGGCATGATCCGCAGAAAGAATCGGGCGGTGTCCTCAATGGCTGCGGTTTTCAGCGCACCGGTGGCAAGGGCAATCAATAAAAGCACGATGCCATAAATGGCGGCGGGAATGGGCAGGGGAATCAGTTTGTTTAAAATCTCGCCCACAAGAGAGAATAACAAGATTACAAAAAGCTGTTTTAAGTATTTCAATGTCATTACCTCGTAAATAAAGTAACCGAATTCTATCATAGTTTTACCAAAAACGCAACCGGCTTTCATGGCCGCGGAGGAATATTCCACCTTTTATTAAAAATATGGAAATTTCATGTTAAAAAATAGAAATAATCCTTGCAACTTATCATTAGTTGGGGTATAATTTACACTAGCGCAATTTGGTTTAGAGTTGGGGGATACTATGAAAAACCTCAGTTTATTGGTATGGCTTTCGCAGCTGGCACTGTCGGTGGTGCTGCCGCTGGTGGCCTTTGTGCTGCTGGGGGTATGGCTTCAGGGCTTGTGGGGCACCTGGGCGCTGATCGTGGCAGTTGTGCTGGGCTTGCTTTTTGCCGCGAACGGCCTGCGGTACAGCCTCAGGCTTATGGATCAGCAAGCCAAGAAAGAAGATAAGGAATCGCCTGGTCTTTCTTTTAATGAACATGATTAAGAAGGTGAGCTTTTGGATCAGTCCCGCAAAGATGTATTGCTGCAAACGGCGTTGGTAACAGTCGGTGTTGTGGCTTGTGCCGGCATTATGCTGGGAATTTATGCGCTTTTGGGGCATTTTGACCTGAAGGTTCTGCTGAGTGCCGGCATTGGCACGGTGCTGACGGTTCTGAATTTCTTCGCCATGGCAGTAATCGCGACCCTGGCGGCAGATAAGGTCCAGGATGATAACGGCAAAACCAGCAAGGCCCTTTTAAGCGGCACCATGATGCTGCGCCTTTTGGTGGTGTTTGGCATTGCCTTTGTGCTTTTAAAGAGCGAGGTTTGCTCGCCGCTGCCTCTTTTGCTGCCTATGCTTTTTGTGCGTCCCGTGCTGATGCTCGGGGAATTCTTCCGGAAAAAGGAGGGTCAGAATAAGTGAATATTTCCATTGAAGGCGCCGGTTATTTTGATTTGTTCGGCTTCATCCGCATTTCGGAGACCACCATCTCATCCTGCGTTTTAACTCTGGTCGTATGTATCCTCGGTATTCTGCTTGGAAGGAATCTGAAAAAGCGACCTGGTAAGCTGCAGGTGCTGGTGGAAAAGGGCGTTTCTATGATCCACGGCATGGTGCTGGAGACCATGGGACCCCATAATGCCAGATGGACACCCTTTATCGGCACCATCTTTTTGAGCAGTATGTTAGGCTCTTATATTGGCTTGACGGGTTTCTTTAAATCCACCACGGCGGATCTGAGCTGCACGCTGACCTGGGCATTGATGGTCAGTGTGATCATTTGGTATCAGTCCATTAAACGCAATGGTTTCTGGAAATGGCTTAAGGGCTTCACAGAGCCTATTATTGTCATGACTCCCATGAACATTCTCTCAGAGATCGCTCAGCCCTTCTCCATGGCGCTGCGTCATTTTGGCAATGTGGCAGGCGGCGGCGTGATCACCTCTATTTTATATACGGCGTTGGGCGTTGCGTCTACCGTGCTGATGAAATATATCTCTGGCACAATCTTTATCCCCATTATCATGGCGGGTTTGGGTATCGGCGTGTTGATTGCAGCTGTTAAGGTTAAGGATAGTAAGATCCGCCTGGGCGTGCAGGTTTTGGGTATTGCGTTTTTGATCCTTGGCGGCTATGGCATTGTGGAATATACGGGACTGATTACCGGCGTACCGGTGCTGGCTTTGGGCGTTCCCGCGGTGCTTTCCCTTTATTTCGATTTGTTTTCCGGATTTGTGCAGGCTTTGGTGTTTACACTGCTTACCATGGTGTATATCGCCGGCTCTTGCCCGCCCCCGGAAGAAAAAAATAATCAGTAATCAATAAATTCTAGGAGGATATTATTATGAATGAGTATTTTGTGAAAGCTATGGCAGTGTTTGCGGCAGGCCTGTGTATGGGCATTGGTTCTATTGGTCCTGCTTTGGGCGAAGGCAATGTTGTCAGCCGCGCTTTGGAGGGCATGGCCCGTCAGCCTGAGGCTGCAGGCACTCTGCGTACCAACATGATTTTGGGCTGCGCCATCACCGAGACCACCGGTATTTACTCCCTGGTGGTTGCTCTGCTGCTGCTGTTCGCTGTTTGATATCATAGAGAGGAGTCGCGCTTATGCCGGGACAACAAGGATTTATAAGCTTTGATACCTGGACGGCTCTGTTTATTTTACTCAATACTGTCACCATGTTCCTGGTGCTGAAAAAATTTCTGTTCAAGCCGGTTATGAAAATGATCGAGGATCGTCAGAAGGAGATCGACGATCTTTATGGCGATGCGGAAAAGGCCAAGGCGGATGCGGAAGCTATGCAGGCAGAGTACAGTCAAAAGCTTTCTGATGCTGCCCAAACCGGCGAACGCATTGTCCGTGAGGCCATGGCCCGCGGTCAGAGCCGGGAGGAGGAAATCCTCCGCCAGGCCAATCAGCAGGCTGATGCCATTCGCCAAAAGGCAGCGGAGGATATCAGTCGAGAAAAGCGCAAGGCTGTAAATGATGCCAAGGACGAGATCTGCGTGATTGCTCTGGATATTGCCGGCAAGGTGGTTGGCAGAGAGCTGAACGGGAACGACCAGGCCCAGCTGGTGGACAGTTTTATTGATCAGTTAGGTGAGTAAGTATGAGCCGGATCGCAAATAATTATGCCCAGGGACTATATAGTCTCTGCGCAGAGGAGAATATCACGGCGCCTGTGCTGGAGCAGCTGCAGGTTTTAAATGCTGCTTTTGCCGCAGAACCGGAGTTTGTCAAGCTTTTGGCATCTCCGGAGCTTCCCAAAGCCCAGCGGTGCCAGATTTTGGACGAGAGCTTCCGTACGCAGGTGCATATTTATGTGCTGAACTTTTTGAAGCTGTTGACGGAAAAGGGCTATATTCGCCAGTTTTCCGCCTGTTGCAAGGCTTATGAGGATCAGTATAACCTGGATAACGGCATTATGCCCGTTCGGGCCATTACAGCTGTGCCCCTGACGCAGTTCCAGACCCAAAAGCTTGCGGATAAGCTGGAAGCCATCACCGGTAAAACGGTTAAGATTTTTAACCGGGTAGATCCCCGGTGTCTGGGCGGTGTGCGCCTGGAATACGACGGCAAGCAGGTGGACGGAACGGTGCAGGGCCGTTTGAAATCCGTGGGCCAGTTGCTGCGGAATACCGTACTTTGATGAGAGAGTAGGGAAATTATGGAATTAAGACCCGAAGAGATTACAAAAATTATTCGCAGTCAGATCAAAAACTACGAGAATAAGCTGCAAACCAGCCAGACCGGCATGGTCATCCTGGTGGGTGACGGTATTGCCAAGGTTTCCGGCCTGGATGCGTGTATGGCCGGTGAGCTTGTGGAGCTTTCCAACGGTTCTTTTGGCATGGCGCAGAATTTGGAAGAAGATTCTGTATCCGTGGTTATTTTGGGCTCTGACAGCGGTATTAAAGAGGGCGATACGGTCAAACGCACCGGTAAGGTGGTTTCCGTGCCCGTGGGCGAAGCCCTTATTGGCCGTGTGGTCAATGCCCTGGGTGAGCCGGTGGACGGCAAAGGCCCCGTTGATGCCTCTGATTTTCGCCCCATTGAAATGCCCGCTCCCGGTATCATTGCCAGAGAGCCGGTGAATGTGCCTTTGCAGACCGGAATTAAGGCCATCGACTCCATGATCCCCATTGGCAGAGGCCAGCGTGAGCTGATCATCGGTGACCGTCAGACCGGTAAGA
This sequence comes from Faecousia sp., assembly GCA_045591335.1. Lineage (GTDB taxonomy): Bacteria > Bacillota > Clostridia > Oscillospirales > Oscillospiraceae > Faecousia. The sequence continues at coordinate 2,803 of JAZNSR010000032.1, read as the reverse complement.
CCACCATCGCCACTGACACCATTCTGAATCAAAAGGGTAAGGGCGTTATCTGCATTTATGTTGCCATTGGTCAGAAGCGTTCCACCGTTGCCCAGATCGTCAGCAAGCTGGAAGCCGGCGGCGCTATGGATTATACGGTTGTGGTATCTGCCACGGCCTCGGAGCTGGCACCTATGCAGTACATCGCGCCTTATTCCGGCTGCACCATGGGTGAACATTTTATGCACCAGGGCAAGGATGTTTTGGTGGTTTATGATGATTTGAGCAAGCATGCGGTGGCTTACCGTGCTATTTCCTTGCTGATCCGCCGTCCTCCCGGACGGGAAGCTTACCCCGGCGATGTGTTCTACCTGCACTCCCGCTTGTTGGAGCGTGCAGCTAATTTGGCCAATGGCGGCAGCTTGACCGCATTGCCCATTATCGAGACCCAGGCGGGCGATGTGTCTGCCTATATTCCCACCAATGTGATCTCCATCACCGATGGTCAGATCTTCCTGGAGACCGAGCTGTTCAATGCCGGCATTATGCCTGCGGTCAACCCCGGTATTTCTGTGTCCCGTGTGGGCGGCAATGCCCAAATCAAGGCCATGAAGAAAGTTGCCGGTTCGTTAAAGCTGCTGTACTCCCAGTATCGGGAGCTGCAAAGCTTTGCCCAGTTCGGTTCGGATTTGGATCCGGATACCAAGGCAAGACTTGCCCAGGGTGAACGGATCGTGGCGGTGCTGAAGCAAAAGAACAATGCTCCGGTGGATGTGGCCAACCAGGTTTGTATTCTCTATGCCGTTATTAACGGCTATTTGAAGGATATTTCCGTGGACATGGTGCCGGAGTTTGAAAAGCGGCTGGAGGAATTTATGGATAACAGCCGTTATCACGGGGTGCTGGAAGCCATCAGCACCACCGGTAAGCTGGAGCAGGACACCGAGGAGCAGCTGAAGCAGGCGCTCACGGAGCTGCTGCAAGAGGTCAATCCCCAGTAATGGGAAAGGAGGCGACCATATATGGCAGGTGTATCTTCCAAAGCCATTAAAAACCGCATACGGAGCATGGAATCCACCAAGCAAATCACAAAAGCCATGGAAATGGTGGCATCCTCCAAGCTTCGCAAGGCGCAAAACCGGGTGCAGCTATCCCGCCCCTATTTTGCCCATTTGTATGCAACCATCAATGATATCGTCAATGCTGACGGTGAGTTCCGTTCCGGCTATCTGGAGGTCCGCCTTGTAAAACGGCGGTGCTTCGTGGTTATCGCCGGTGACCGGGGTCTGGCAGGCGGTTATAACAGCAATATCTTCCGTATGGTCTGCCAAAAGCTAAGCCCCGGGGACGCGGTGCTGCCTATTGGCAAACGGGCGGTGGAGTTCTTTAAAGCCCGGGATGTAGAATTGCTGACAGTCAACTATGCAGAGGCCGAAAAAGTATCCCTGGGCGATTGCTTCACCCTGGCAAAGAATCTGAGCATGGAATTCTTGGCGGGGAAGTATGACCAGGTAGAGGTTGCCTACACAGATTATGTTTCTGTGCTTTCTCAGGTTCCCGAGTGCAAGGTGCTGCTGCCGTTGACACCTCAGGAGGGCGTGACGCCCCCCGGGGATATGCTCTATGAGCCCGATGCCGAAACGGTATTTGCGGCTATTGTGCCGGAATATTTGGGCGGTGTGGTGTATGGCGCATTGTGCGAAAGCCGTGCTTCTGAACAGGCTGCCCGCCGCAGTGCTATGGACGCTGCCACGCAAAATGCCCAGGAAATGATCGCGGAGCTGAGCCTGCAATATAACCGGGCCCGCCAGGCGGCCATTACCCAGGAGATCACAGAGATCGTTGCCGGCGCAGATCAGTAAATAATTCACAAGGAGTTGAATCCTATGTCTATGCATAAAGGAACGGTGATCCAGGTTATGGGCCCCGTTCTGGATATTCGTTTCCCCGAAGAGAACCTGCCTCAGCTGCTGAACGCCATTGAAGTGCCCAACGGGGAGCAGACCATTGTGGCAGAGGTTGCCCAGCATATTGGCGACAATGTGGTGCGCTGCATTGCTATGAGCTCCACGGATGGCTTGCAGCGTGGGGTGGAGGCCACCGATACGGGGGCTCCCATCAGCGTGCCCGTTGGGGAAGGCTGCCTGGGCAGAGTGTTTAACCTGCTGGGTCAGCCCATCGATGAAGGGCAGCCTGTGCAGACCCAGGAAAAATGGCCTATCCATCGCCCCGCGCCTTCCTATGAGGACCAGGAATCCACCACGGAGATCCTGGAAACCGGCATTAAGGTCGTGGATCTGATTTGCCCCTATGCCAAGGGCGGCAAGATCGGCTTGTTTGGCGGCGCAGGTGTGGGCAAGACCGTTTTGATCATGGAGTTGATCAACAATGTTGCCAAAGCCCAGGGCGGTATTTCCGTATTCACCGGCGTTGGCGAGCGTACCCGTGAGGGTAACGATTTGTATCGGGAAATGACGGAATCCGGTGTTATTCATAAAACCGCCATGGTATACGGTCAGATGAACGAGCCTCCCGGAGCCAGAATGCGTGTGGGCCTTTCCGGCCTTACTATGGCAGAATATTTCCGGGATGTGAAGCACCAGGATGTGCTTTTGTTCATTGATAATATCTTCCGCTTTACTCAGGCAGGCTCTGAGGTTTCCGCACTGCTGGGCCGTATGCCTTCTGCTGTTGGTTATCAGCCCACCCTGGCAACGGAGATGGGCGCTCTGCAGGAGCGTATCACCTCCACCAAGGACGGTTCCATCACTTCCGTTCAGGCCGTTTACGTCCCTGCAGACGACCTGACCGACCCCGCTCCCGC
>JAZNSR010000031.1:0-13867 GCA_045591335.1 Faecousia sp. | reverse complement strand
AGGGTGAACTGATTGTCGGTCAGATAATAATCCTCGGGCGGGGTGACGGTGGCGGTGTAAGTGCCCTCCACCAGCTGCACAAAGGCCAGGCCGTTATCGTCGGTGGTCAAGGCAGTGGTGCCAATGGTCACAGCCACATTGGGCATGGGATAGCCTGCGCCGTCCTTGACGATCACAGAATAGGTCAGCTTGGCATCCTCGGTGTTTTCCTGGGCGGTGAAGCTGCCCACGGCAGTGATATCCCCGTTGGGATAGCCCTCATACTGGTCCAGGGTCAGCACCTGGATGCTCACCTGGTCGCCTGCAGCCACATTCAAGGTGACCAGGCCGCCCTTGCCGTCTGCACTGAGAGTACGGTTGGCGGAGTTGGTGGTGTTGGTCAGACTGATGTCATAAACCACGCCTTCAGAGGCAGCTGCCACATAGAATGTCACAACGCCCTCCTCCGCAGCGGTCCAGCTATAGAAATAGCCGTCCTTATATTGCTGATTCAGATGGGTTTCCAGCTGACCCAGGGCAGTGAGCACCTGGGGATTCATCCGGTGGCCCAAGGGATAGGTCAGGGTAATGGTGAAGCTCTTGTCTGCCGCGCCATTATTGGTCAGCAGCATGGTGACCGGCTGCATCACATTGCCCGTGGCGGGCACAACAAAGCTCAAAACGCCTTCTTCATTGGGGGTATAAGCGGTCTCGCCAATGGTGATGGCAGCATCCGCATCCTGCACCGTCAGCACCAGGCCACCCATATTAAACAGATCGTAATACACGCCCTTACCTGCGGCAATGGGATCGGTGACGGTCACCAACTCCGTAATGGCAATAGGGTTGTGCTGGGTGCCGGGGATAAATTCCAGGGCAGCCGTCAGCTCGGTGGCATCCTCTGCAAAGTCATAGCTATCCAGAGCCACATAGCCCTCGGGAGCGGAGATTTGGGCAGAATACTGGCCCTGCTCCAAGTTGAACACAGCCTTGCCCTGCTCGTCGGTATTGGCAAACTGATCGCCAATGATCACGGTGACATTTGCCAGGGGAACATCGAAAATATCCGTCACAGTCACGGTGTAATCCACCATGACAACGACCTTTTTCTCCAGCTTTACCGTATATTCGGGGGCTTCCTTGGTCAGCTCAAATTCCGTGATCTCGGCAGTATAGCCATCGGGCACGATCATGGTGACCTGGTAGGTATCGGAGGGCAGCTCCACAGAGGCAATGCCTTCTGCATTGGAAGCAAAGGTCTTTGCTTCTTCGCCCACGGTGGTCTGGAAATTCACATTGGCAACGGGCTTTTCTTCTTCATCCACAACGGTGATCTTATAGGTGGTCTTTTCCACCTTGTCGCCGTCTCTGCCCTCGCCGGGGATGAATTTCACCTGGTAGACAAAAGTACCTGCGGGATAGTTCCAGGATTCATCGGGCATAACCGCGGCGATCATCTGCACCCGGTCACCCTTGTTGACCTTCACTTCCACGCACTTATTGCCTTCCTCGTCGGTGATGCCCTCGCCGGACAGGCTGCGCTGGGCATAGGAGGTCAGGTTATACAAGGTGCAGTCATACTGCACACCGGCGGTGGCAGAAGTGCACCATGCACGCAAAGTACCGTTTTCCGGAGCGGTCCAGATATGGTAGATGCCCTGCTCATTGCCCGCAGAGATCTTCACCGTGTTTTCGCCCTCTTTCAGGGTGTACGGATTATCCAAAGTGCCCGGCTGGGACGCCATGGTAACGGTGAAGGTCTTTTCTTCATCGGAGCTGTTGCCAAAGACAATGGTCACAGGGGTGTTCATGTCCGGGCAAGTAACCAGCAGGGTGATCACCCCGTTCTTGGGGGTGTGCTTTTCGCCGTTATAAAGCACATAAGCATCGGGATCCTTCACCTGCATGGTCAAATTCTTCAGCTTTAAGAATTCAATATAGTATTCCTTACCTGCGCCCACGGTCACCTGGAACTTGGGCTGAGGGCCCATGAAATCCGGGTTTTCCGCAGTGCCCACCTCTGCGGTGGTTTCGATCTCGGTGATGTTCTCATAGAACTTCTGCTCATAATCCTCGCCGGTGACCGCCGCGAAAATATCCCGGAAGGTCTGGGCATTGTCAATGCTGCCGGTGTGCATGAGCACGATATTGCCAAAGCGGTCAATAACCACCGTGGTGGGATAGGCCTTCACATTCATAATGTTCTGCCAGTTGGGATTCACCGCAGCCATCAGGAAGCTCAGATCCATTTCCTTCTGGTAGGCAGCCACATCCTCGGCGCTGTCCATAGGGTTCATGGCCACCACCGCGACCTGATGGGCATAATCGTTGTAGGCCTCCTGCAAATAGGGGAATTCCAGCTTGCAGGGCTGGCAGCCGTTAAAGTAGAAATTCAGCACCACCGCCTGCTTGTTGCTCAGCAGGCCCTTAAGGCTGTAATCATTGCCATCGGTGGCGGTGAAGCCAAAGTCCATGACCATATCGCCCAGCTTATAGACGATATCCTCTTCCTCTCCGGTCATGGTGCCGGCGGAGAGGGTGATCACCGTGGACAAGCCGGTAAGGGCATACTGCTCCTGCACCGCATAGCCCGTGGGCACATCCTCCAAAACAGCCACATAGGTGCTGCGCTGCAGGTCTGTGAAGCTCACCTGGCCGTTATCGTCGGTGGCCTGGTACCAAACCAGCTCCGCCAAGGTGCTATCCTCATAAATATACACGCCAATACCGGCAAGACCATTGCCCGCCTCATTGACCACCTGAACGGTGTGGGCGGCTTTTTCGCCGGTAGGCTCCAAGGTCTCGCCCTTCTTGCAGGCAGCAAAGCTCAGCACGCTGGCCAGGCAAAGCAGCAGGCAAAGGACGGATCGAAATTTTTTGTTCATAGGATCACACTCCTATTTTATTTTACATAGCAGCAGGCAAACAGCCAGCCCAGCTCCGAATTACAGCCGTCAAAAATATAATTGGGATTCGTTGCCTCCCACCAACCGGCGCCGCCGTTTTTCAGAATATATTCCATATCCGCAGTCAGAGGATAGACCATATACTTCTGGTCTGCGTTTTCAATATAGCTGACCACCGTTTCGGTGTAATCCTCTTTCTTCACGAACTCGCCGTTTTCATCGTAGAAATACTTACGCATGGGAGCGCCGCCTGCCAGGCCATCGCCCTGAATCATGATCTGCAAGCTCAGGTTGGGAGCTTCCTTGCCCAGATTAATATACATCAGCGGGCCGTCTGCCGCCCCCAGGTGATAGAAGCCATCGTCGCCCATAACCAGCTGATAATCCTCAGTCTTGCCCTTGAAAATGTCCACATAGGTCAGCTTTTCGCCATCGCCGGCAGGCAAGGTATAGGGAGCGGGCGTATGGGTGGTGACAAAGGGTGTCCAGGGCTCATCGGCGACGGTTTTCTGCGCATCCCCGGTGCGCTCCACCGCCAACACCGCCTTGTCGGTCTTGGCATCCACGCCCAGCACCAGCACGCTGGTGCCGGTGTTATCCGTGCCGATCATGCTGGCACTGACGGAAAGGGTCACCTTCCCGTCCACCACATCCATTGCTGTGGCGTCCTGCACAAAATAGGGAGAGCCGTAATAGCCCACAGTGCCCTCGCCGGACTCCAGATAGACCTCATAAGTACCCGCCTGGGTAGGCGTAAACAGGAAATAATTCCGCTCGTCCACCGTCAGCTCCACCCAAGTGCAGCCTGCACTTACCCGGTAAGCCTGGCAATCCACCTTCTGCCCTGCCTTCAGAGAATAGGCGAACAGATCGACAGCCTCGCCGGGGGCCGTATAAAGCACCACGGTCAGCGCGTTTTCCTTCTCGGTCAGCTTTGCGGCTTCCCCGTCATAATAATAATTGGCATTGGAATCGGTGAACTTCAGTTCCACGGAGTAATCCCCCTTGGGCAGGGCCTTTTCCGCCACGCCCTGGCCGTTCACCACCTGCATGCCCACCTGCTGGCCGTTCTGCATAAACTGCACGATCACGCCGGCAGTGTAGGGGTTGCCCAAAGCATCGGCAACCGTCACTTTATACAGTGCCTCACCGGCTGCCAGCTTCGGGCCATCATCGCCGCCGCAGGCTGCCAGACTCAGGCACAGGCACAGGGCCAGTGCCAAAGTCAGAATATGTTTCATTTTCATGGTTATACCTCTCATTGCTCCACGACCTATATGGGATTACTTACCCATGTTGTTGTAGTAGTAGCACACCTTGATCCAGGAATTATCCACATCCTCAAAGGTGAACTTATCCATAAGCATCTGCAGCAGCTGACCCAGTCTTTCGTCCACTGCCACGCAGCCCTTCAGATCGCCGCCGGTGGCCATCTTCTTGGCATAGGCGCGGATCTCATCGGAGTAATCCTCACCCTTGCCGTGATAAATGCCATCAAACACATCCTCGATCATGTAAGACTCCGCATACTGGTCGAAGTCCTCGCCCCATTCCTTACGCAGCTGCTCCTCTGTCTTTTTCACATCGCCGTCGTTTTGGGCCAAGTAAGCCAGGATCCGGTTATCATCCTCAGTCTTGCTGAAATCGAACGCGCCCTGATCCACCAGGCCCATCACTTCGCCAACAGTGACGATGGGAGAACCGAACACAGAAGTCAAGCCCACAAAATCCGCATAGATCTTGGAGCCCCGCTTGCCGTTGCCCAGATCGTGGTAGTAGTAGCCGTCGGGACCCAGCACCACATCGATACCGCCGGCAATCACATCATACATGGCGTCGCCGGTGGCGTCCGTATCATAGGTGAAGAAGCCGGGAGAGCACAGCTGCAGCACATTATAAGTGGCGCCCATATAAACGATATCGTAAGGGATATCGCCCTTGCCGTAATAATCCCAGAAAGCGATGTCAATATAATAATTCTTGCCCGCTTCCATATAGTAGAGCATGGAAACATTGTCCCCATCCTCCCAATTGCGCTCATTATGCCAATAGGTGAAGACCTCCTCACGATTTTCCGTGAAAATCCAGCCCTCCACCTCGCTCTCGCTGCGGGAGGTAATGCGGTAAACACCGCTGCGGGTGGGGGTAAACTTGGCAATATAGCCTCTGGGCATCAGGATCTTATCCAGCTGATAGCTGAACACATTGGTGGGCACATTCTTGCCCTCCTTGGCCACAGGCGCATTGAAGCAGGCCAGACCCTGGATGGGATCCTCCAGCTGCTTGCCATTGGTGCCGTAAGCCTGGTAGTACATGCACATCTTCAGCCATTCGTTTTCGTCATCCTCAAAGCCAGCCACATCCGCTATTTCTTTCAGCAGCTCCGCCAGCCCGGCATTGACGGTGCAAACGCCTTCCTTCTTGGAGTTGGAGGCATAGGAGAAGTACTCCACCATGTCTTCATAATAGTCCTTGGCAGAACCTTCATAGCAAATATCCCAGATGGAATTTTCTTCGTTAAACTGAGAGGGAGTCATCAGCACTGCCAGCAGCAGAGGGCCGTTCTGATCGCCCACATGATAATAGCCATCCTTCTCGTTGAGCACCACATCCACATAGTTATACTCGAAGCCATCGGCAGAGGTAGCTGCCTGACGGGGCAGATAGGTGGGAGTCTTGATGGCGCTGGCATCGGAAATATGCAGGTTCTTAATGTACGCCGTATCGTCCGCTACCGCATTTTCTCCATCTTTGATGTAGGTCAAAACCAGCTTATAGGTGCCGGCCTCGCTGGCAACCCAGGGATAGCAGGTCTCCCATTTTTCCTCCTCATTGAAGCCGGAGATCACATTGATGGGTTCATCATCCACGATCACATGCAGCCGGTCAGACCCCAGCTCAGAGGAGATCAGATAATCAAAACCAAACGCCTGTCCGGCTTCCAGCGTCACCTCTGCGCACAAAATAGCAAAGGAATCGTCTACATTGGTGTTGGCGGCCTTCAGGCACTTTTCGCCCAGCTTCTCGCTGACCACGAAGGGCCAGGAATATTCGTCCTTATCCCCGTAATAGGTCACTTGAATATCACCGCTGCTCATTACGCCGGCGATCTCCTCCTCTGTGGGCATTTCCACATTGGGCTTCATGCGGGTCAGCACATCATCCGCGCTGAGGATCAGCTTCTGCTCATAACCGTCACCGGTGAAATGCTCAAAGAGGCTGGTCCAGTAACGCAGGGCAGTCAGCGCGCCCTCCTCGATCATGCAGATCACGCCATAACGGTCAATGATCACCGTGGTGGGATAGCCGTCCACATTGGCACCGTTCACATCAAAGCCGGTGGTCCAGGTGTTCGGAACAGAAGCCATGGTAAAGCTCAAGCCTCTGGATTCCTGGTAGCCCTTGGTAGAGTTGGAATCATACAGGGGGTCAACAGCAATAATGCTGACCTTGTCCTTGTAGGTCTGGTAGGCTTCTTCCATATAGGGGAACTCATACTCACAGGCAGAGCAGCCATTATACCAGAAGTTCAGCACCACAGCCTCTTTGGTCTTCAGCTCCTCAGAAAGGGTGACAGTGTTGCCGTCGGGAGTGGTGACGGAAAAATCGTAAGCCACATCGCCCAGGCCCAGGTTCGCACCTGCCAGGCTTTCGTCCTTGACCACCTCAGAATTCAGAACGATCTGAGCGGAGGTGCCGTTGAAAGCATAGCTCTTTTCCACCTGATAGCCCTTGGGCGCACCGGTGACAGAAATGGCATAGGCATCCTTGCCGTCCAGCGTAAAGCTCACAGAGCCGTTTTCGTCGGTCTTTCCGAACTGCTTCAGATCGGTCATGGCAGCATCGGCATAGACATAAATGTCCAGCTCTGCCATGGGCATACCGCCGGCAGTCTGCACCGTAACGGTGTATGTACCGGCAATACCGCTGCCCGTGGGCTCGGTGCTGTCAGTGTCACCGCCCTTGCAGCCGGCCAGCACGGATACCAGCATTACCGCAACCAGCAACAAGGAAAAAATCTTTTTAAACATGTTCATAAAAATCTCCTATCTTAGGCAAAATAATACTTTGAGCATACTTACCTATTATCCAGCGTATATTACCATATTTTACAGGGTTTCGTCAATAAAAATCGCATTTTCTTAACATTTATTTCGCAAAGTCCACCTCTTGTAAACATTTTGCAGAAAGTTATCATTCCACCGCTTACAAACACTTGTGCGCACAGAAGTTGCCAGCTGCGCGCTGAGCACTGAGCGCTAAAAAAGGGCGGATATTCTCATTGCTCGGTTAACATAATAAGTTTACAGAGTGTTATGAGTTGTGAGTAGGGAACACTGTCCTCAGCGTTCCGCATTACAACCGATGATTCCGGAACGCCGGGGACGGCGTTCCCTACGAAAATGTGAAGCGCATAATGCAACTGTAGGGAACGGATTGCTCCGTTCCTCATAGAAATTTTCCGCTCCTCATAGGAATGCATGCATTCCCTACAAAGGCGGGACGGTGTGGTCACCGTCCCCTACGCGCCTGAAAATACATAATTTTACATTTTGCATTCTCAACTATCCACGATCCATTGAAGTCATGCAAACGGATAGAAAAATCCGGACACGCCCGCTTATGGAGCTGTCCGGAAGGTTTCTATGATTTTTTGAATACCCGGAGAAAGGTCATCCTCGCTGACCCCCGCCTGTTGCAAATAAGCATATTCGCAGGTGGCTCCGTGGGGCACTTCCCAGGCACCTGCGTCCGTTCCCGGCGCCAACAGACCACCCATGGCATGAAATGCCGCCACAGTTTCCAGGGCCTTTTCCAAAATGGCCTCCACCGCCTCCTGCCGGAAACGGCCCTTGCCGGACAAATTGCCTACGGTGCTCAAAGTGGGCACCCAAACTGTGCCGGATTCCCGCATAGCGCAAAGGGCATCTTCATCCAGATATGCCCCATGCTCCACAGAATCCACCCCCGCCATAGCAGCAGCCTCCACGGTTCTTGCCCCGTTGGCATGAGCCATGACCGCCATGCCCATATCATGGGCAATGTGAATCAGCTCCCGGATCTCGCAGGGGTCTAACCCGGGCTGGGTCAGCACGCCGAATTGGTCAAAATCCATGAGCCCGGAGATCATGATTTTAATAAAATCCGCCCCGGCTTCCCGGTTTTGGCGCACCAGCCGGGCATAATCCCGCAAATCCGCATACTGCAGACCAATAAAGCCGCCATAATGCCCCTGGCGGGACAGCGGTGCCAAAGGGGTGGTGTAAGTAATGCCATATTCCGGCGCCAAAGACCGGGCAAGGCTGCCCACGCCCCAGCGGTCGCCGCCATCACGCAAGTATGTAAAGCCGTTTTGCCGGTAGGCTTCCAGCATCCGGCGGCAAAAGTCCTCCTGAGGACGGGCACTGTGCCGCCCGATGGCATCCCGCCACCATACCCCATCCAGGACCATGTGAATATGACAATCAACCATCATGTAACCCTTCCAGATTCTAGTTTATTGCTCTATTAGAAAGAAAAATAGCTGAGAGCTGAGAGTGGATAGCTATTTATTCTTTCTGCTTTATTATTTATTCTTTCAGGAATGCACCAAGTAAAGAATAAATAATAAAGAATATCGAAGAAATAAAAAGCGGTGGCGATCATTACGGAACAAAACATCTTCGGTCTAAGCATTATTGGTTAACATAATAAGTTTACAAATATTTATGATCGATATATTTGCTACGCAAATGCGATATAATCTTCGATTGCGATATAACCTCGCGTTGCTCGATTGCGATATAACCTCGCGTTGCTCGGTTGCGATATGATATAAATCCACCCACGCTCGCAAGCATATCGCAGGCATTAGCCTATATCGCACGCATTGGCGTATATCGCAAATCCGCCATGCGGATTTATATCGTTGGGAACGCCATTGGCGTTCCCATGAGGGCTCAGCATTGCCGGAAGGCACGGCAGCAGATCAGCTGCAGCAGGAAACAAACCGCCATGCTCAGGCAGGAATTATCCCGCGCCTCAAAGCCCCGGAACGCACCGGCACTTTGGCGGTAGGCCGTGCCGCCATCCTCAATATCCCGCAGGGTCTGCATATACTGGGGATTATCCGGCTCCATGGACACCGCCCGGCGGATATGCTCCAAAGCCGTGACCTGGTTACCCAGGCCGTCATTGGCCAGAGCAGACAGGTAATACCAGCGGGCATCCTTTTTGTCCGTTTGATTCAGGGCATTGATAGCCTCCCGGTAGCGCCGGAAGCGGATATAATGCTCCGCTGCCTGCTGGGCAGAGTCTCCCCCTGCCTGGTGCCAGCTGCGTCCGTAACCGCCGTAGCTTTGCTGAGGACCTGCCTTTTCCGGATTCTTGATCCGGTCGTATGCCTCGTTGATCTCCTGCATTTTCCGGGCAGCAGCTTCGTCGCCGGGGTTGCGGTCCGGATGGTACTGCATTGCCAGCTTGCGATATGCTTTTTTAATTTCCTCGTCGGTGGCATTGGGGCTCACCCCCAACACCTTATAGGGATCCTGGATCATGCTTTCCTCCGTCACGGCGGCGGCTGCCATATTGCAGCCAAACGCCGCTATATAATATGTTATCCAAAATGGCTTTATCCTGCACCAGGGGCAGGCTTTCATAATAGCGGGTGCAGCGGCCCATGGCAAGGGTCAGATATTGCTCCCACTGCTGCCAGTCCTCCCCCATGCCCATGGCCACAAAGGGATTATAGCGTTTTTTCCGCAGATCCGTCCGGTAGTCCACCGCCGCATCCGCCAAATAAATAAACCGACCCAGGGCATGGCCCATTTGCCGCAGGGTGTCCGCCCAATGGTCCTCCTGATACACCAAAAGCTCCCCCATCAGCTCCCCAAAGCAGCCTGCGGGAATATCGGGATTTTGGCAGCCCTCCTTTTCCAGCTGGCTCAGCCGGGAAATGCAGGTCTCAATGGCAGCGCATTGCCGGGGATGATCCCGGGCGATCCGGGGGTAATGCTTTTTTAAAAGCGTTGCGCCCATGCCGGAAATCAGCTTCCGGTCATCCTGCCAATCGTCGGCGCAGTTATAATATGCCAAAGCCACATTCATATCCGCCGCATATTGGATATGGGCATTATCCGTCCAGGGACGGGGCTTTATGGGATGCAGCATACAGGCACGGGTGCCGGTCTGCTCCCGGGGCTCATAAAGGCTCATGTGCAGCAGCGCCAAAAAGGCCATATCATAGCTCAAAGCCAACCGGGCACCTTGGGAGGAACGCTGCCGGATCTGCCGGCAAATGCCGCAATACACCGCTTGATAGCGCTGCTGCTGATCCTGGGTCAGCTCCTTATTATCCGCCATAACAAATCCAAACATTTCCTCACCTCCCCATTAAAATATACCAATAATGTGAACAATGGATTAACTTTACGAATTATTTCTGCATTTTGTTGCCAAATAGTGATTCAGCGCCCCGCCAAGAAACACGATGCACAGGCAGAAATACAGCCAAACCATCGCCAGCGCCACGGCATAAATGGAACCGTAAATGTTGGCATAATTGGGAAAATACTCCACATACAGGGAAAACAGCCGGGAGAACATAGTCCACCCCAAAGCCGCCAGCAACGCCCCGGGCCAGCTCTCCGTGAATCTGTTTCTGCGGTTGGGAAACACCGTATAGATCCCAGTGAACAAAAGCACCTGGATGCCCAGCAGCAGGAAAAACCGCAGATCCACCGCCCCATCCAGCAGCCGCCACAGCACATGCCCCTCCACGGGCAAATACTGCACAATGGTATCACCGAACACGCTGAGGATCAGCGTCAGCAGCAGCACCGCCAAAAAGCCGAAGGTATACAGAATGCTGACCCCACGGGTGTAGAGCCAACCCCGGTCCTCCTCCACCTCATAAATGGAATTGAGCCCCAAAAGCAGCCCGTAAACACCCCGGCTGGCTGACCAAACCGCCACCAACGCAGAAACAGACACCAGGGCCGTGGAGCTGTTGCGGTAGGTGCTGACCACCACTTTATTCACCGCCGGCATAAAGGCCGCAGGCAAAAAGCCCTCCAACAGATCCAGCAGATATTCCACATTTAGCCCCGTATACCGCAGCAGGCTCAAAATCAGCAAAAGAGCAGGAAACACCGCCAGCGCCATAAAATAACAAGCGCCGGCTGCATGGACACCGATCCGCTTATCCGAAAAATACCGGAGCAGACCCAAGCTTTTTCCAATGATACCGTCTTTGGGGAACTGTTTCATGGGATCACCAGGCTTTCAAACAAAAATGGTATTCAAACATACATTTTGCATAGGAACAAAAAGGAGCTGTCGTGTATAGCAGACAGCTCCGTTTTTGTATATATTTATTCTGCGGAGATCAGGTAATAATATACAGGCTGGCCGCCATAAAGCAAATTCACATCCGCATCGGGGCAGATTTCCGCAAACAGGTTTGCTGCCTTTTGGGCATGCTTTTCCTTAATATCCTCACCGTAATAGATGGTGATATATTCCTTGCCGGAATCCCGGACCTTCTCTGCCAACGCCCGCAAAACCACCTTAATATCCGTGCTGGTGCCGTAAAGCTTGCTGCCGCGGATGGCCAGGTAATCGCCCTCATGGATATCGTAGCCGTCAAAATCGGAGTTCCGGGCGGCATAGGTCACCTGCATGGTATCCACGGTGCTGAGAGATTCGGTCATGGCCTCGGTGTTTTCCTCCACAGTACCCTCTGCATTGAAGTTCAGCATGGCGGTGATGCCCTGGGGCACGGACTTACTGGGGATGACCACCACGGTCTTGGGAGTCAGCGCATCCACCTGCTCCGCAGCCATAATGATGTTCTTGTTGTTGGGCAGCACGAACACCGTCTCAGCGGGGACCTTGTTCACCGCCTCCAGGATATCCTGGGTGCTGGGGTTCATGGTCTGGCCGCCGGAGATCAAGCCGTCCACGCCCAAATCCCCAAACACGCTCTCCAGACCGGAGCCGGCGCAAACCGCCACCACGCCCAAAGGCTTCTCCGGCTCTGCGATCTTGGGCTGCAGGTCCTTTTCGCTCATGACCTTTTCCGTGTGCTGCAGGCGCATATTCTCGATCTTCACCGTGGCAAAGGAGCCATAGTTCACCGCTGCATGCAAAGCCGCGCCGGGGTCGTTGGTATGCACATGGACCTTGATGATCTCGTCATCGTCCACCAGCACCAGGCTATCGCCCAAGGTTGCCAGATAATCCCGCAAAGCTTCAGGGTCTTTGTCGTTTTCCCGGTTGATAATGAACTCGGTGCAATAGCTGAAGGTAATATCGGCGGTGTCGAAATCCGCAAAGTCGGCACCTTCCTTGGCCTCCACCTGCTGATCCTCCGGCACGACAATATCCTCGCCCTGCAAGGCGCAGAGCATGCCCTCCAGCACCAGCAGCCAGCCCTTACCGCCGGCGTCCACCACGCCCGCCTTTTTCAGCACGGGGTTCTGGTTCACCGTATCAGCCAGGGCAACCTTTGCCTCGGCAATGGCTGCTTCGTGGACATATTCAAAATAGCTGTTCTCCTTGGCTGCCTGGTGGGCCTTGGCGGCTGCCAGACGGGCAACGGTGAGAATGGTGCCCTCGGCGGGCTTCATAACGGCCTTATAAGCTGCGTCCACGCCCTCTTGCAGCGCTGCTGCCCACAGTACGCCGTTGCAGTTTTCCTCTCCCTTCAGCTTCCGGGCAATGCCACGGAACAACAGGGACAAAATCACGCCGGAGTTGCCTCTTGCGCCACGGAGCATGGCAGAGGAGGCAGCCTTGGCAGCCTGCTCCAGGCTGGGATTATCCAGCTTACGCAGGTCAGTAGCGGCAGTGTTGATGGTCATGGCCATGTTGGTGCCGGTGTCGCCATCGGGCACGGGGAACACATTCAAATCATTCAACTGCTGCTTATTGATCTCAATGGATGCTGCTGCGCTGAGGATCAGCCTCCGCAGCTCAGCACCGTTAATTGTCTGTTTCAATTATGATACCTCCCGGGTGTCAGATGCTCATAGAGTCAAAGAAAACATTGACTGCGCGGACTTCTGTGCCGGTGGTGTTGGAGACCACATAACGGACCTCAGAAATAATGGAATTGCCCACGGCGGTCAGATTCACGCCGTGATCCACCATCACATGCAGATCGATGGAGATGGTGCCGTCCTCATGGAAGTCCACATGGACGCCCTTGGAGGCAGACTCCTTGCGGAGCAGATGGTACAGTCCGTCCTTCACGGACCGGGCAGCCATGCCCTTCACGCCAAAGCAGTTGGCAGCGGCAGTGCCGGCAATGTCGGTGTAGACGCTGGTGCTCACATTTACAGAACCATTTTCAGTGGTTTTACGAATCATACTTTCGTCCTCCTTGATTATACCATGCTGGCTTCCCAGCAAGTGGGGGCTTCCAGGCCCATCATCTTCACAACGGTGGGTGCCACATTGGCAAGGCCATAGCTGCCGTCCAAAATCTGCCAATCGTGATCCTTGTCATAAATAATGAAAGGAACGGGGTTCAGAGAGTGGGCGGTGCGCACGGAGGTCTTGCCCTTCTTGGTTTCAGTCATCTGGTCGGCATTGCCGTGGTCAGCGGTGATCAGCACGGTGTAGCCGTACTTGTCGGCAGCCTCCAAAACGGCCTTCAGAGAATTATCCACGCACTCCATGGCATACACCACCGCTTCCATAGAACCGGTGTGACCGACCATGTCGCCGTTGGGGTAGTTGCAGCGCAGGAAGTCGAACTTGCCGGAAGCCATAGCCTCCACCATCTTCTCGGTGATCTCCTTGGACTTCATAGCAGGAGCCTGCTCAAAGGGAATCACATCGGAGGGGATCTCCTCATAGACTTCCAGGCTCTCGTCCACCTTGCCGGAACGGTTACCGTTCCAGAAGTAGGTGACGTGGCCGTACTTCTGTGTCTCGGACACAGCGTACTCGCGGATACCGGCTGCGCACAGCACCTCGGTCAGCGTGTTGGTGATCAC
>JAZNSR010000030.1:0-3828 GCA_045591335.1 Faecousia sp. | reverse complement strand
CCCTTGTAGGTACCGGTGTAGCCATGGACACCCCGGACATTGTTTACAAGGACGGGATTTTCCAGAAAATTTTCTGCGATAAACTTGGAACGCAGAGGATCGCCGGGCATCAGAACGGTCTTACCGAAATCACCGGGTTTTGCGCTGATATGAGGGGTAGGGGTAGTAAGCATAATAAATTCCTCCTAAGATAAGTGCAGGGTGGAAGTTTCCCCCCACTCTGCTTAAAGTTAGTAAGTGCCGTCGTTAGCCAGGCCCTTGGCGATCTTCACCACCCGGGAGGTACCCAGACGGGATGCGCCCAGCTCAATGAACTTCTCAGCATCCTCCAGGCTGGAAATGCCGCCGGCGGCCTTGATCTTCACATGGGGAGCCACATGCTTTGCAAACAGTTCCACATCCGCAAAGGTAGCACCGGCTTTACTAAAGCCTGTGGAGGTCTTGATATAGTCTGCGCCGGAGTCGGAAACGCACTTGCACAGCGCGATCTTCTCCTCATCGGTGAGCAGGCAGGTCTCAATGATGACCTTCAGGAGCTTGCCCTTGCAGGCTTTCTTGATCGCCGCGATTTCAGCCGTGATCTCGTCCCACTTGCCTTCCTTTGCCCAGCCGATGTTGTTGACCATATCCACCTCGTCTGCGCCATTGTCCACTGCGTCGCTGGCCATGAAGCACTTGGCGGCGGTGGTGGCGTAGCCATTGGGGAAGCCAATGACCGTGCAGATGGCCAGCTTATCGCCCACATATTCCTTGGCATGCTTCACATAAGAGGCAGGAATGCAAACGGAGGCAGTTTCATACTTCATGCCGTCGTCACAGATGGCTTTGATGTCTGCCCAGGTGGCAGCCTGCCCCAGCAGAGTGTGGTCACATTTTGAGAGGATTTCTTTCAGTTCCATAATTATCTAATCTCCTTTGATCAGTTTTGTCCGTGCAGTTTGATGATCCGGTTTTCCCGAATGCCCCGGATGTAGCATTTGTGGCACATGGCGATATAGGCGTCGTTGCCGCCTAAAAGCACCTGGGCGCCTTGGGTCACAATATGGCCGCTGCCGTCAACACGGGCGTTGACCGTGGCCTTCGCACCGCAGTCACAGATGGTTTTGATTTCCTGGATCTCGTCAGCCAGTTCCATAAGCCGCAGGCTGCCGGGGAACAGTTTGGTCAAAAAATCCGTCCGCAGGCCGAAGCACATAACGGGGATGATGTAGTCGTTGACGATGGCGCGCAGCTGGTCGATCTGCGCTTCGGTTAGGAATTGGCATTCATCGCAGATGATCACATCGCATTTGCCCTGACGGCTTTCTAAAAAACGGTTATAGATGTTCATTTCCGGGGGAATAACCTCGCATTGGGCAGCCAGGCCAATACGGCTGCGCAGGATGGTCTCACCGTCCCGGGTATCTGCGCTGGGCTTGATCAGCCAGACCTGCAGGCCGTTTTCCTCGTAGTTATATTTGGTGATCGGCGCCTGGGCGGTCTTGCTGGAGCCCATTGCGCCATATTTAAAATAGAGCTTTGCCATGCCATTGCCTCCATTTTCTCTGTATTGCCACTATTATAACAAAAATACCTATGATATGCAAGAAATTTTCCGTCAGAAACACCAAATCCACTCCCGGAAAAGCAGTTGCGTTTTTTGGTAAAATATGATACTCTTTATAAAATAAGATTTTTAGACGGGAGGTGATCCCCACGGAGCATTTTAATAATTATCTGACTGTTGACCTGGATATCCTGCAGGAGAATTTCCAAATCATCCGGAAGCTGGCAGGTGTGCCGGTGATGGCGGTGATCAAAGCCGATGCCTACGGCCACGGCGCGGTGACAGTTGCAAAGCATTTGGATGCGGAATTTTTCGGCGTGTCCTCTGTGTCCGAGGCGTTGGAGCTGCGCCGGGCGGGGGTCAAGCAACCGATTTTGATTTTGGGGCATACCCCTGTATATGCATACGAACAAATCGTGGAGCAGGGGATCCGGCCAGCCATTTTCAGTCTGGAGGATGCCAGGGCGCTTTCCCGGATAGCGGCAGCGAAAAAGGTTATTGCGCCCTTCCATTTTGCGGTGGATACGGGTATGAGCCGCATCGGCTTCCAGGTCACGGAGGCAGAAGCGGATATTTGCAGGCAGATCGCTCAGCTGCCCAACTTGGATTGCGAGGGTATTTTCAGCCACTTTGCCGCATCGGATGAGGCGGATCTTTCCCGGGCTCAGTCCCAGTCTGCGGCCTTTG
Source organism: Faecousia sp. (assembly GCA_045591335.1). Classification (GTDB taxonomy): domain Bacteria; phylum Bacillota; class Clostridia; order Oscillospirales; family Oscillospiraceae; genus Faecousia. The sequence continues at coordinate 1,595 of JAZNSR010000030.1, read as the reverse complement.
ACCGGTTTTGCGGTATGCTGGAAAGCCGTGGCGTTTGCCCCAGGCTGAAGCACCTGGACAATTCCGCAGGGATTATCAATTTTGGCAACCATTATAATATGGTTCGGGCGGGCATTATTCTGTACGGACAGCTGCCCAGCGCCCATGTGCCTATCCGGCAGTTGGGCCTGCGTCCGGCCATGAGCTGGCACAGCCGTATTGCCCATTTGAAAACCCTGGAGCCGGGCCGCCAAATCAGCTATGGCGGGGATTTCATCACCACCCGTCCCACCCGTGTGGCAACGGTTCCCGTGGGCTATGGCGATGGCTACCGCCGCACATTGACGGGCAGGTTTTATGTGCTGATCCGGGGCTGCAAGGCCCCCATTTTGGGCAGAGTTTGCATGGATCAGATCATGGTGGATGTGACGGATATTCCCGGCGTTACAGAAAAAGACACCGTGACCCTGCTGGGGCAGGATGGCGAATTGACCATTACCGCTGAGGAAATGGGCGCAGCAGCCGGCTCATTTAATTATGAGATCGTTTGTGCCATTACCCGCCGTGTTCCCCGTGTGTATTTGCGCAAGGGTGAAATTCTGCAAATCGTGAATTATTTGCTGTAAGGTGTGTGGGGGATACAACATGAAAAAGAAAATTTGGATCGGTGCAGGCATAGCAGCGTTTGTTATTCTGATTTTGTGTGCTTTTGTATTCTCCAAGGATTATTGGATTTCCCGGCAGGATAGCTATTGCCCTTATTCCGGGGCAGCGGATATATACCATGCCTCCAGGGAGGAATTGACTGCCTTGGATTTAGTGCAGTATTCCGGCACATTTGGTCAAGTGAAAAATGCGAAAGAAGCATCCCGGATCGCAGCAAAGGTTGTAAAAGAAATCTACGGAAATGACGAATATCCATATATGGTGAAATTCAATGAAAATGCCAATGCCTGGATCGTCAAAGGCAGCCTTTTGCCTGTTCCACTCCCTGTTGCGGGCGGGGTGGCATCCGTTGCCATTGATGCAGATACCGGCGAGATCCTTATGCTGCTGCATACAAAATAAGGAGTTAAAAAACGGTATAATACCAAAGACTCATGAATACTGTGACAGAACACAAAAGGCGGTGAGGAATGATGAAACGGGTTTCAATTGCAATTTTGGTTTTGGCGGTTATGTTTTTTGCTTGCGGCTGCGCTCAGACGCATGTCGGCAAAAATGCCGATGTTGTATTGACCTTTGTTCACGAAGAGAAAAACATAAAGGTAACCTTGGAGGAAGAAGAGGCACAAAAGGTCATTGCCATTTTTGATGAGAAGGAATACGACCCCTTTACATGGTCCGTCCCTTCCTGCGGTTATAGCCCGGATATTTCGCTCACTGTTGGTTACCGTGTTTTCGGCCTGGCCAACGATACCTGCAACGGCATTTTGGATTATAGCGGTTTGCGGTATTTTAGTATCCCGGAAGAAGATTTGCAATACTTGCATTCCTTATTTGAAAAATACGGGGGCTATTTCCCTTGCATTTAATTTTCCATTATCAACTATCAACTAAAACGGAGCTGCTCAACCGAGCAGCTCCGTTTTTCAGAGTGTCAAAAAAGCCGCCAA
>JAZNSR010000029.1:0-6095 GCA_045591335.1 Faecousia sp. | reverse complement strand
ATTCAGCATTCACAAGGCGGCTGATTTTGGGAAGGAAAGGATGTTTGGCTGTCATGTTCTCGAAGAAGCTGCCAGGGTAGCTAGCAATAACCTGGTAGTTATCAAAACCACCCATTTTCATGGTTTTTTTCATGAGTGCTTCAGCCATAATATAAACTTCGCCGTTGTCTGCTTTTACAAGCACATAGCTGTCACGGGGATGCAGGCAGATGCCCATGTTGCCGGGCAGAGTCCAGATGGTGGTGGTCCAAATGACGAAATAAACCTTGCTCAGATCCATGCCCAGCTTACCCATATCGTCTTTGACCTGGAACTTCACATACACAGAGGTACAAGGATCGTCCTTATACTCAATGTCTGCTTCTGCCACAGCGGTGGCGCAGAAGGGACACCAGGTGACGGGCTTCAGGCCCTTATAAATAAAGCCCTTGTCGAACATGCGGCCAAATACCTTGACCTCCTGGGCTTCAAAATGCTTGTCCATTGTGCGGTAGGGATGCTTCCAATCGCCCACAACGCCCAGACGCTTGAAGCCACCCATCTGCTTTTGAATAAAGTCCTCGGCAAAATCCTCGCAAGCCAGGCGGAATTCCGGCACGGACATATCCTTGTTCAGCTTCTTCTTGGAATTTTCGATGGCACGCTCAATGGGCAGACCGTGGTTATCCCAGCCGGGCACATAGGGGGTGTAGAAGCCCATCATGGCATGGCTGCGGACAATGAAATCCTTTAAGGTCTTGTTCAAAGCGTGACCCATGTGGATATAGCCGTTGGAGAAGGGAGGGCCATCGTGCAAAATGAAGGGGGGAAGGTCCTTGTTCTTTTCCAGCATCAGCTCATAGAGATTTTGCTCCTGCCAACGCTCCAGCATACCGGGCTCTCTGGCAGGCAGACCGGCTTTCATGGGGAAGTCGGTTTTCGGGGTGATGATCGTGTTTTTGTATTCCATTGGAATTACCTCCATATAAAAAAGAGCCTTTGCCTCTTTTGCAAGAGACAAAGGCGTAATATACCTCTGCGGTACCACTCTTGTTCCGGTTGCCCGGCACTCGTGAAAGCTATATCGGGCTTACCCGGCGCGGCCTACTGTTGGTTCGGTGCGCTGCTCCGAGGGGATATACCGGGCAATTTGCTGCTGCCTCGCACCAAACGGCAGCTCTCTGAAAGCATTCATGCAGGGTACTTGTCCTCATCTGTGCATTGTTTATGAAATTAGAAGCGGCCAGTGTCGTAGTTGCGGCCAAACTTCAAATTGGCAAACTTGCCAGTGGTGTCGGAAGCGGGATGATTGGCTTCGGGCTTGGGCTGTTCGTCATCGGTGGTGCCCACCAAAGCCTGCAGGCTGGCAGAAATCTCCTGGGCTACTTCATCGGTGGTGGTAGGCTCAGCCTTGCCCTCGTCACGGTCATAATCAAAAGCACCGGTGGCTACGGGCTTATTGGCCTCTTTAATGCGGTCCAAAGCCTGGACGCAGCTTTGCAGTTGCTTTTGCAGATCTTCGATCTTGGCAGCGGCAACCCGCTTGGCTTCTTCCACACGGGCATTTTCTGCAGCAATCAGAGAATCGGCATTCTTTGCGTTCTCAGCAGCTGCTGCATTAGCTTCCGTTAGCATACGGGTGCATTTTTCTTCTGCTTCTTTCACCATCTTATCGCAGGTTTTCTGGGCGTTTACAATGGCATCGGTCATGCTGGCTTCGTTGGAGCGGTACTCCTCCAGCTTGCTGACCAAAACACGCATTTTGCTTTTGAGCAGTGCGTTTTCTTTGTATAAGGTGATATAATCCTCGGTCAGCGGCTCCAGGAATTCATCCACAGCCTGCATGTCGTAGCCACCAAAGGTGGCACGGCCGAAGGAGATCTGCTCGATCTGTTGGGGTGTAAACATAGCGTATCCTCCTATTTAGGATCAGATGTAGTTTTCAGCTTCTGCGCGAACGTTCTCCAGATCGCCGACCACATCCATATTGTGGGGGCAGAACAGGTAAGTAGACATGGCAACCTTTTTTACGCTGCCGTCCAGGGCATATACACTGCCGGACAGGAAGTCCACCACCCGGCGGGTCAGGGATTTATCTACATTTTCCATGTTGAGAATCACGGCCTTGCGCTTGCGAAGCTCGTCTGCGGCTCTGGCAGCATCGTCAAAGGTTTTGGCGTGGAACAGAACAACCTCCTGTTTGCCGGAATTCATATTCAGAACCTGGCCGCCAAAGCTGCGCTCGGGAGCGGCGGTGGGGGCGGAAGCAGTGGGAGCTGCGGGCTCTGCGGAACGGTCGGAACCAAAAGGACTGCGGCGCTTGCGGGAGGTGTCCTCCTCAGCTTCACCAAAATCGTCCATATCGTCTTCAAAATCATCGTACTCCTCGTCGGAATAGGGCTGGGCAAATTTTTTGATATTGTCCCAAAACTTCATTTCTTTTTCCTCCTAAATATGCAGCGCTATGCTGGCACTCATATAGTATAGTCCCGGGCGCCGAAGATGGCAGTGCCTACACGGATCATGGTGCTGCCGCACCGGATGGCATCTGTATAATCAGCGGTCATACCCATGGACAGAAAATTGACACATACATTATCGTATTTTTTTGTCGTTATGTCAACATAAAGGTTGCACATTTTTTGAAAAAATTTGTCGTTTCCCCCGGAAATTTCGCAAATTGGGGGGATTGCCATGAGCCCACGGACGCAAATTTTGTCAAATTCGGTCATTTGTGCTAAAATTTCGTCCAATTGCTCCGGGGCAAAGCCGGACTTGCTGGATTCGCTGCCAATATTGATCTCCAGCAAAATATCCTGCCGGATGTTTTGCCGTTGGGCTTCTTTATTAATGGCCTGCAAAAGCCGAAGGCTGTCTACGCTTTGGATCAGATCCACCTTGCCCACCACTTGCTTGACCTTATTGGTTTGCAAATGGCCGATAAAATGCACCGGCGCGCCTGTGTAGGCATTGTCTGCAAGCTTGGCAGTCAATTCCTGCACCCGGTTTTCTCCGCAGCAATCCACGCCAGCGGCAATGGCCTGTCGCACCCGGTCTGCATCGTTCATTTTGGTGGCGGCGCACAGCAGGATCTCTTTAGGATCTCTGCCTGCGGAAATGGCGGCATTGGCAATATCTTCTTTGATTTTCTGCACATTATCATAAATGGACATAATGCTTCCTCTTTTTCTATATTGCAGAAAAAAGCGACGGAGAAATGCTCCGTCGCCTTTTTTATGCACTGGGCGATGCGGCTTTTAAGGGCCGGATGGGGGCAAGGGTAGAGATGGCATGTTTATAGATCATTTGCTGTTTGCCATCGGTCACCAGTACCACCACCAGGCTGTCAAAGCCGGTGATGATCCCCCGGAGCTGAAAGCCGTTCATCAAAAATAGGGTTACGGGGATTTTATCCCGGCACACTTCTTTTAAAATAGCTTCCTGAAGGTTTTGTTGTTCAGTCATTATGTATTCTGCCTTTCTTTTTGGGATACATAGACTGTAACATAATTCAATTGTCGTTTTCCCGTAGAATCTGTCGTGCCATTGCAAGAATTTCTGCGGTGGTGGCGCCGGGAGCCCGGCGCAGCCAATGGATTTGTGGATTTCTGCGGAACCAGGTCAGCTGCCGCTTGGCGTATTTCCGGGAAGCCTGCTGCACTTGGGCGGTGGCTTCTTCTATAGAGCACATGCCCTGCATAGCTCCAAAGAATTCCTTATAGCCTATGGCCTGCAAAGCAGTGGCTTTGGGATCAAGACCCATGTTTAACAGATTCCGGATTTCATCCATCAAACCGTCATGGACCATGGTGATCACCCGGCGGTCGATCCGGTCATACAAATCCTGGCGGTTTTCATCCTCTAAGCCGAACCATACGGGTTTATATTTAGGCGGTTGGGCTTGGGTTTTCAGATTATGGGCGGTGATAGTTTCTCCTGTTTCCAGATATACCTCTAAGGCCCGGATGATGCGCTTGCGGTCTTTCAAATGGAGTCTTTGAGCAGCATCGGGATCCACAGCTTGCAGTTGCTCCAGCAAGACTTCCATGCCTTCGGCATCGGCTCTGGCTTCCAGCTGCTGCCGCACACCGGTGGAAGGGAAGGGGGCAAAATCATTGCCTTTGATCAAGCTATCCATATATAGTCCAGTGCCGCCGCAAACGATCACGGTCTTGCCTTGGGACAGCAGAGAATCGATGATCTGAGATGCCATGGCGCAATAGCGGCTGACGGAGAAATCCTCCCAGGGCTCAGCCACATCCAGCATGTGATGGACGATGCCCTCCCGTTCTTCCAAAGTGGGCTTGGCAGTGCCGATGTCCATGTGCTTATAGATCTGCATGGAATCGCAGGACACGATTTCCGCATGCAATTCTTTGGCAAGGGCAATGGAAAGAGCGGTTTTGCCGGAGGCAGTTGGCCCGGCAATGCAAATCAGCTGATTCATAGTTACGCCCTCTTAAATTGCTTTTCCAGCTGCTTTTTGCTTAGACTGATGCAGATGGGCCTGCCATGGGGGCAGTATTTCAGCTCCTCCCGGCGCATGACGGTGGCAACCAATGCCTGCATTTCCTGGGAGCTGGTGGTCCAGCCAGCTTTGATAGCAGCCTTGCAGGCTACGGTGTGCAGCACCTCATCCCTGACGGTGGATTTATCGGTTCTGCGTCCGTTCAGAAGATCTGCGGCGATGGTTTCCATGGCTTCTGCGGCATCCTCCGGCGCAAGATCCATGGGGATCTGCCGCAGCAATAGAGTATTTTCACCAAAGCTGTCCACCTCAAAGCCCAGCTCTTCCAGCATTTGCCGGTTGCTTAACAGCATGGCGCAGGCATCTGCACCCAGGCGGCAGGGGATGGGGGTCAATAGGGCTTGAGAGGAGATTGCTTCCTGATTGGCTTTTAGCTTTTCAAATAAGATTCGCTCGTGGGCCGCATGCTTATCGATCAGATAGGCTTCTTCGCCCTGCTCCACGATGATATAGGATCGGTAAAGCTCGCCCACGATCCGCCAGGGGGCTTCCTGGGGCATATCCATGGCAGTTTGCTCCGGCTCAGGCTCTGCTTTGGGAATGGGACGCACTGCGGCCTCCGGCTCCACGGGGATTTGGGGCAGCTGCACGGGCTGGCGCAGCAGAGGTGTTTCTTTTTCAATGGTATCGGCAACGGCAGCGCAAGCAGCCGCAGAAGGCTTGGGTGCTTCGGCAATGGCCTGAGTAAATACCTTGAATTCTTTTGCGTCCATGGTGCGGAAGAAATTCTCCTGCTTTTGGGACGCAGCTTTTACAGGCTCCTGGGGTGCAGAATGTTGTACCGGCTGGGGGGCGGGGGTTTTAAACTGCATTTGGGGGCGGTCAATGGTTTTGTTCAGCGCACCCAGGGTGCCATAATGCACGCAGTCAAATATAGCTTTTTCATTTAAAAATTTCACTTCGGTTTTGGCAGGGTGCACATTCACATCCACCGTTTGGGCAGGTACAGTTAAATATAGTACGCAGGCGGGGAATTTACCCGCCATGATCTGATTGCGGTAGGCTTCCTCCAAGGCAGCCATCATCAGCCGGGATTTTACGGGTCTGCCGTTAACAAAGAAGGTTTGCAAGTTCCGGCTGGGGCGGGAATCGGTGGGCTTGGACACATAGCCTTGCAGCATATAATCTTCCCATTTACTGTCTACGGGGATCATGTGGGCGCATTGATTGCCGTAAACAGCATACACCGCGGATTGGATGTTGCTGTCACCGGCGGTTTGCAGAATCTGCTTGCCGTCCCGGATATAGCGGATGGAAACCTCCGGGTGTGCCAAAGCCTGCAGCTGCACAGCGGTGGTGACCCGGCTGCCCTCCACAGAGTCGGATTTCATAAATTTCATCCGGGCGGGGGTATTAAAAAACAGATCCCGGATAATGATGGTGGTTCCTTCGGGACAGCCTACCTCAGATTCCTCGGTGATGTTTCCGGCTTCTAAGGTCAATCCGGTGCCGGAAACTGCCCCCGGGGTTTTGGTCATCAGTTCAATGCGGCTGACTGCGGCAATGGCAGCCAAGGCCTCACCACGGAAGCCCATGGTGTGAATGGCGCTCAGATCTTCTGCGGTGCGCAGCTTGGAGGTGGCATGGC
>JAZNSR010000028.1:0-6694 GCA_045591335.1 Faecousia sp. | reverse complement strand
CGGGTGAAGATCTTTTGCCAAAAGTGGGGCATCGACTGCATCACCCGTTCCAAAAAGCCCTTTCCCAAGGGCATCCGCCAATGCTTGGAAAAATATGATCTTGCCCCGGCGGAATGTGCCCTGGTGGGGGATCAGATCTTTACGGATGTTCTGGGTGCCAATGGCTGCCGGGTGTATTCTGTTTTGGTCAAGGCGATCCACAATCATACTATTTGGCTGAAGCTGCGGCATGTGTTGGAGCTGCCCTTTATCGGCCTTGCCCATCTGTGCGGTAGGAAAAAATGAATGCTCCTACGCGCTTCATATAAGGAATTGGAGGATAAATTATGGATAATTTAGAGAAGTATCTGTCTGTTTTGGAAAACGACCATCAAGGCCTGCTGCTGACCAGCCGTTACAGCCGTTATTACAGCGCTTGCTATGACATTGCCGAGGCAGTGGCAGTGGTCAGTAAGGCCGGGTGCCGGTACTTCACAGACAGCCGCTATATTGAATCCGCCCAGAACGGCATTCATAATTTCCAGGTGGTGGAAATGAACCGGGATAACCCTTTCTGCAAGCTCATTAATGATGCCTGCGCGGATTTTGGCATCACGGAGCTGGGCTATGAGGAGGATTATCTGACCGTTGCGGAGTTCCGGGATTATGAAGAAAAGCTCACCGCTTCTTTGGTGCCCATCAGCCAAAAGATCAACGGCTTCCGCTCCCAAAAAGAGCCCTGGGAGATCGCCTATATGAAAAAGGCCCAGGATATTACCGACGCCGCTTTTTCTGAGGTGCTAGGCCGCTTCCGGGTGGGCATGACCGAAAAGCAGCTGCAGGCGGAGCTGATCTACTGTCTTCTGAAAAACGGCGCGGACGGTCTTTCCTTTGACCCCATCGTGGTGTCCGGCCCCAACACCAGCATGCCCCATGGCGTGGCAGGTGACCGGGAGATCCGGGAAGGGGACTTTATCACCATGGACTTTGGCGCAATTTATAAAGGCTATTGCGCGGATATGACCCGTACCGTGGCAGTGGGCTATGTGACCGGGGAAATGGAAAAGGTCTATAACACAGTTCTGCAGGCCCAGCTGGCGGGCATTGCCGCCACCCGTGCCGGCGCTTCCGGCGCCCAGGTGGACGGAGCAGCCAGAAAGGTCATTGAGGAGGCGGGTTATGGCGCATACTTTGGTCATGGCTATGGCCACAGCCTGGGCATGGAGGTCCATGAAATGCCCTCCTGCTCTCCCAGATACACCGATCCCATCCCCGCAGGCACCCTTTGCTCCGCAGAACCCGGCATTTATCTGCCTGGGAAATTCGGCGTACGCATTGAAGATGTGGTGATCTTCATGGAAGATGGCTGCGAAAATATCACCCATAGCCCCAAGCAGCTGATTGTTTTAACCTAACGCTGTAGGGAATGCATTTATGCATTCCTCAGGAACGGATAAATCCGTTCCCTACAATCCGATTTTACATTTTACACTTTGTAAAAAAAAGCTTGCATTATGCGAATATTTGGGTTAGAATAAGAAAGTCAAAAATATGTAAAATTTTGCCCCTTGGGGTATACAGGAGGATATCAATATGATTTCTGCAGGTGAATTCAGAAACGGCATCACCTTCGACATGGACGGCAAAGTCATGCAGGTGGTAGAGTTCCAGCATGTTAAGCCCGGCAAGGGTGCTGCTTTCGTCCGCGTAAAGATGAAGGATGTCATCAACGGCGGCGTCACCGAAACCAGCTTCAACCCCACTGCCAAGTTCCCCACTGCTTATGTGGAGAGAAAGAAGATGGAGTACTCCTACACCGACGGTGATCTGTACTACTTCATGGACGGCGAGACCTACGAGCTGGTTCCCATCGATGGCTCTGCGCTGGATGATAGCTTCCGTTTTGTGAAAGAAAACGATGTCTGCACCATCATGAGCTATAAGGGCAAGGTGTTCGGCGTGGAAGTTCCCAACTTTGTGGATCTGGAAGTCACCGCCACTGAGCCTGGCTTCGCCGGCAACACCGCCACCAACACGCTGAAGCCTGCCACCGTGGAGACCGGCGCAGATGTGAAGGTGCCTCTGTTCATCAACGAGGGTGACCGCATCCAGATCGACACCCGTACCGGCGAGTACCTGGGCCGCGCGAAGTAAGAGGTGGAATATGACCATTTCTGAAAAGGCAGCCTACCTGAAGGGCCTTATGGACGGCCTGGAGTTGGACACCGAGAAGGCCGAAGGCAAGATGATCTCTGCCATGGTAGACCTCATTGGCGATATGGCCAAGCGCCTGGCTGATGTGGAGGAGACCACCATCGCTATTTCCGACGAGCTGGACGAGATCGAAGAAGATCTGGACGCCATCGAAGACTACATCCTGGACGAAGAGGATGCGGACGACGATTACGAGGATTACGAGGATTATGAAGACGACTGGTTTGAAGATGAGGACTTCGAGGACGAGGACTGCGAAGAAGGCTTTGACTTTGGCGATGAAGACTCCATCATTTACGAAGTGGAGTGCGCCTGCGGTGAGGTCATCAACTTCGACGAGGAGACTCTGGAAGCCGGCTCTATGAAGTGCCCCAACTGCGGCGAGCTGTTGGAGTTCACCACCGAGGACGACGAAGAACTGGAGTTCTAAAATAATCAGCTGCTCTGCAATTTTGCAGAGCAGCTTTTTTGTGCCATTGAATTTCGCAAATTCTAATTTATTTAACACTTATTGTAGGGACCGGCGTCCCCGACGGTTCGGAATTTCACCCACCATTTATGTAGGGACCGGCCTCCCGGACGGTCCAAAAAGATTTTTAACCTCGATGGGCAAAAATCTTTCTGTCACAGATATATGGGCAAGAATAAAATCGGCGCATTGAGCACCGATTTTATTGCGGACCGTCGGGGACGCCGGTCCCTACAATGGCTATTCACTCAATTAAAATTTCTAAATGGTTATCAGAAGCCTTTAGGCTTGTGATTTGGAAAATATTGTGATAGAATCAAGAAAAATACAGAAAGAATATTGGTTACTATGACGCTTACAAAACTCAAAACCCGATATACCTTGCTGGATGCCATTCGTGGCCTGGCGGTGATCTGCATGGTGGCTTACCATCTGATGTGGGATCTGTGCTATATCTACGGGGTCCACATGCCCTGGTTTTCCGGGGATGCCATGCGGATCTTTCAGCGGTCTATCCGCTGGACCTTTATTCTGCTTTCCGGCTTTTGCTTCCCCCTGGGCAGCCGCCAGTGGAAGCGGGGACTGGTGATTCTGGGCTGCTCGGTGGTTATCACGCTGGGCTCACTGATCGCTGTGCCGGAAACGCCCATTTTCTTTGGCGTTCTGACCCTGCTGGGCAGCGCCATGCTGCTGACCGTCCCCGTACATAAGCTGACAAAAAAATGGAATCCCTTTATTGTTTTGACCGTTGCGGTTATTCTGTTTGCGCTGACCTGCCGCTTGCCGGAGGGGTATGTGCTGCACTATGCTGTGCCGGGAGAATGCTATGCCAATTACTTCACCGCTTTTTTGGGCATGCCCCAGCCGGGATTTTATTCCTCTGACTATGTGCCGCTGATCCCCTGGCTTTTTGCCTATCTGATGGGTTACGGCCTTTACGGTGTGTTTGCCAAATACAATTGGCTGAAGATTTTCAAGGCGTTTCGGATTCCGCCTTTGGAGTTCGTGGGCCGCCACGCGCTGCTGATTTATATGCTCCATCAGCCCTTGGTTTACGGTCTTCTTTGGGTTATCTTTTATTTTATATAGAATAAAGGCATCTGCAATCTCGTTTTGCAGATGCCTTGTTATTATATATGGTAGGATTGGGGCGTTCGTATATACCGCTGCTTACTGGTGGCGGTTGGTCGTGCGTACACGCCGGAAACCAAGCCGACCATGGCGTACAGGGTCACCAAAGAGGAGCCGCCGTAGCTCACGAAGGGCAGGGTCAGGCCGATAACCGGAGCTACACCCAGGCACATGCCTACATTGATGAACACCTGGAAGATCAAAGCGGAGGCTGCGCCAAAGCAGATCAGCTTGCGCACATAGTCCGGGCTGCGGACGCCCACCCAAATGCACCGGGCAATGATCAGAGAAAGCACGATCAAAACCGCCAGGCAGCCTAAAAGCCCCAATTCTTCGCCAATAGCGGCAAAGATAAAGTCTGTGTGCTGGGCAAAAAGCGCACCCTCGGTCTGGGTACGGGTGCCTTCAAACAGGCCCTGGCCGGTGATACCGCCGCCGGTGAGGGATTTGATGGCGCGGAGGGAGTGGTAGCGCTCCTTCACACCCAGCGGGTCGATCTTATCATCAAACAGAATCAAAATACGGTTTTGCTGATAGGGGTCCAGCAGCCGCCACCAAACCGGAAAGGAAATGGTGATGGTGCCGATGCCCAGCAAAAACCACAGCAGGCTTACACCGCCCGCAAGGGCCATGCCGATAAACACGAACACGAAGATCAGCGAAACACCCAGGTCCCGGGAAAGCGCCATGTTCAGTCCCAGCAGGATCACCATGTGGAAGGCGGAATGGAACACGGATTTGGGGGAGGATGGGCTGTTTTGGTGAGAGCCCATGACCGATGCCAATATGATGATCAGCGTCAGCTTGCAGATCTCCGCAGGCTGAATGTCAACGGGCACCAGGGGGATGTCCAGCCAGCTTCGGTTGCCGGTGTTGTTGTCGTCACCGAAGGGGATCAGCAGCAAAAGAAGGAAGATGTTAAAAATAACCAGCTTGTTCCGGTGCTCAGACATAAAATCCACATCGATAGAGGATACCACTGCAAAGGCCAGCACGCCCAGCCCCGCAGCGGCGCATTGCACGATCACATAACGGGTGAAGCCGACGGCATTTTTCGTGCTGGCGATCATTAAGCAGCCGAAAGCGGTCAGCACCAGGCAAAGCAAAAGCAAAACCATGTCGCCCTTGCGGAAGGATTCCCAAACATGGCCGGTGGCTTTGCGGCTCAAGCGGGAAAGATCCCGAATGATGATCTGAGATTTTGAATCCGATCTGTAGCGACCCATACCGTCACCTCCTTACAATCGCATATTATAGCATTTTTATGGGGAAATGTAAAGGAAAAAAGCTGCCGCAAACGCGCAATGTCATTAAGTTAGTGACAAGGCACAAATGCGGCAGCTTTGCAAATTATGCTAAATAGATTGCTTTGCAGGCAAGCTTAGTCATATAGCAGTCCAGCTTGCTGACGATCTCCATGGGAGCGTGCATGCTCAAAACCGGCACGCCTGCGTCCACAGTCACGATATTGCGGTTGGCCATGTAAGCCGCAACGGTGCCGCCGCCGCCCTGGTCCACCTTGCCCATGGTTGCGATCTGCCACAGAACTTTGGCGTTGTCCAAGGTGGTGCGCACAAAGCCCATAGCCTCTGCGGATGCGTCGCTGGCGCCGCTCTTGCCACGGGCGCCGGTATACTTGGCAATGGCGATGCCGTAGTTGAGCTGGCAGTTGTTCCGGCGGTCGCAGGTCTCGGCAAAGTTGGGGTCAAAGCCGTTGGAAACATCGGCGCTCAGGCAGAAGGAGTTGGCAAAGCACTCCGTCAGCTTCACATTCTGGGTGTCGCAGATCATTTCCATAAAGTACTCAAAGGCCTCGCTGAGCATGCCGGAAATACCCACAGAGCCGATCTCCTCCTTGTCTGCCAAAATGCAAACAGAGGTCTTGTTGGGAACTTCCAGCTCAAACAGGGCTTCCATCTCCGCATAAGCGCACACCCGGTCGTCGTGACCGTAGGCAGCCAGCAGGCTGCGGTCCAGACCCAGCTCACGGCACTTGCCTGCGGGCACGATGGTCAGCTCAGCAGAGCTGAAATCGCTTTCCACAATGCCGTACTTTTCGTTCAGCAGCTTCATAACATGGAGCTTCACCAGGTCGCTGCCTTCGCCGTTCAAGGGCTCAGAGCCCATGATCACATTCAGCTGCTCGGCGACGATGCCCTCAGCCAGGGTCTTTTTCATCTGGTCGGCAGCCAGGTGGGGCAGCAGGTCGGAGATCATCAGGATGGGATCGTTGTCGTCCTCACCGATGTTCACAGTGACCACATTGCCGTCCTTGCGGTAAACCACGCCGTGCAGAGCCAGGGGGACAGTGGCCCACTGGTACTTCTTGATGCCGCCGTAGTAATGGGTCTTTACATAAGCCAGCTCTGCGTCCTCATACAAAGGATTGGGCTTCAGATCCAGGCGGGGGGAGTCCACATGGGCAGCGCAGATGTTCGCGCCTGCGCTCATGGGCTGAGCACCAATGACGGCCAGCATAATGCTCTTGCCCCGGTTGTTCATGTACACCCGGTCACCGGGCTTCAGATCCATGCCGGCGGTCAGAGCCTGGAAGCCCTGCTTTTCAGCCTCGGCCACGGCCCAGGTGGTGGCTTCCCGCTCGGTCTTGCAGGCGTCTATAAACGCAGCATAGCGGCGGCAATAATCGTTCATTTCCTGACGCTGGGCATCACTGAGCTTGGTGTAGCCATTTTTGGGAGCAGCCAGCAATTCATTCTTCAATTCTTCAATGTTCATAAATAAACCTCCATTGTTAAATTCTAATTTATCGCTGTGTTACACTACACGCCGTAGGGAATGCATTCATGCATTCCTAAATCCTAAAACACGCACAATTGCTTATATTTTACCTTTTGGAACGGATAAATCCGTTCCCTACGGATGGTTTGTATGTGTACGATA
>JAZNSR010000027.1:0-5647 GCA_045591335.1 Faecousia sp. | reverse complement strand
AGCGGTCTTAGGAAGACAATTGATAGATTCAACTCCTTGGCTCACAGAACGACATGGCTACGATCCGACTTGATAAAGATTTTTGCCCATCGAGGTCAAAAATCTTTACGGAACGCTGAGGACAGCGTTCCCTACGCGACTGTGCGCTAAATCAGAATTTATTTGATCTCCGGCAGAGAGGCTGCGGCTACGGACTGGCCCACCCGGCGGGTGCGCTCGTCCGGCAGCATGACCTTCACCTGGTCATACAGCTCCGGGAACTGGGCTTCCAGTACCTGCTGGCAGTTTGCCAAAATGGTGTCGCCGCCCTTGCCGGACATGACACGGCCCAGCACCATCAGATACTTCAGATCGTAGAATTGGGCATACAGTGCCACTGTATAGGCCAGATATACGCCAATATCCCGGAAAACCGCCTGGGCTCTGGGATCATCCTGCTCCATGAGCTTTTGGACAACCTTCAGCTTTTCTGCGGGGGTCAAAGCCGGATCCAGTTCAATACCTGCCCGGGGTGCCAGCTTGATCACAGCATCCTGGGAGAAATATTTACAGCCAACGCCCATGTCCGTGGACCATTCGTCCACCATGGCGTCTTCGTTTAAGTCCACGGGTGCAAAGGCCAGCTCGTTGATCCAGCCAAGCACATTTTTATCCTTGTCCACATAGCCAACGGCCTCGCTGGTGCCCATGGCAAGGCCCATAATAGAGCCCACATCCATGCCCATTGCGCCAGCCAATGCGCTCACATCGCCATCGTTGGCGACTACGATGGGCACATCACCGATTTGGGCGGCTGCCCGGTCGAACACGGTTTTTACCTCGTCCCAGCGGTCCCGGGGCACGCAATAGAAAATGCTGGATACCATGGGGGCGTTGCCGATAAACACGCCGGCAGAGGAAACGCCGATGGCGTCTACCCGGGGCATTTTGGAAGCGGCAGTGCGGAAGGCTGCTAAAATGCCCTCGTACTGGTAGTTGGGGTCGGGATTGGTCTTGGGATGCCAAACCACTTCCTCAGAATAAACGCACTGGCCGTCGATGACTGCGGAGACCTTCCGGTCAGAGCCGCCGGCATCAAAGCCAATGCGGCAGCCTTCGGTGTGACCGCCGATGGGGCGGGGGATCTCGTTGGCCTGGGGGCAGTCCTCCAGGTTCAGATCCAAGATCTGCAGAGGCTGCTCATATAATTTTTGAAAGAAGTCATAGTCAAAGGCACGGTCTCCCTGGGGGCAGTAAGCCGCCTGTAATTTCTTTGCAAGGGCGCTGCAGCCGCAGATATAGATCTTGTAGCCGCCCACGGACCAAAGTAGGAATTTTACATACCGCTCAATATAGCGGTAGTCCGCTGCTTCCATTTCCGGGGTGCCGTAGATGCAGGTGTGGTGGACGCTGATCTGACCGCCGTTTCGCTCCACGGCAATAGCAATGGGCTGCTTTGCGCCCTGCAAATAAGCCTTTCGCCAAATGCCAAAGGGAATGAAGCCGGGGTCCAGTTCCGGGGTGCGCTCCATGGGAAATTCAATGCCTAAGTACTTCATAAAATCAAACTATCCTCTCAGTTCCTTGGCAACGGAGGTAACGATTGCGTTCATTTCCTCCCATTTTGCCAGCATATCCGCTGCCAGTGCCAGCTGGGCACGGGCACGGACATAATTGTGGTTTTCGTATGCAATCTTAAAGTACAGGTCACCGTCCAGGTAATCCTTCAGGAAGCGGATGCCCACCTCCAAAGTCATGGTAAACGCGCCCCAGGGCAGTACTTGTACTTCAGTATCCGTAAGGGAAGGGGCAGCCTCCAGGAAGCCCCGGGTATACACCTCGAACATGTGCAGGTCCAGCTTCATTTTGGAAATGTCCGGCTCGTCCTCCGCGGCGGTGGCAGCACCGAAACGGATAGAATCGCCAAAATCGTGGGCACTGAGGCCGGGCATAACTGTGTCCAGATCCAGCACGCAAAGACTCTTGCGGGTCTTGCGGTCCAGCAGCACATTGTTCAGCTTGGTGTCGTTATGGGTCACCCGCAGAGGCAACTCACCGGTCTCCAGCATGCGCTGCAGCGTGCCGCCCTTTTCCTCCATGGAAAGGGCCTGGTCGATCAGCTCCTTGGCAGAGGCACGGCGGCCTACAATGTCCGTTTTGATGGAAAGGTGAAGCTGATGGAAGCGGTCCGGGGTGTTATGGAAGTTGGGAATGGTCTCATATAGGGTGTCTGCGGGGAAATCGGAAAGCAAATTCTGAAAACGACCAAAAGCCAGGGCGCTTTCGTAAAAATCCGCGTCAGATTCCGGGGTGTCCAGACAGAAGCCGCCCACGAAATCGTACATTCTCCAAAATTCGCCTTCGCTGTCACGGTGGTAGTAAAGCCCTTGCAGGGTGGGGATATAGTGCAGCGCGGAGCGGGGGTCGTCATTGCGCTGCCGCAGGAAGTTTGTAACGGCGCTGGCGTTGGCCATGACCTTCACCGGGTCTTTAAAAACATATTTATTGATCCGCTGCAGGATGTATTCGTTCCCGGTGTCGGTGGTGATCTTAAAGGTGGAATTGATGTGGCCGTGTCCAAATTCAATGCATTGCATGGGCTGACCGTTCAGCCGAAAAGCGTATGCCTGGTTTGCAATCGTCATGGTGAATTCTCCTGTAATCTATATGTATTTTACCACAATGCATTTGGAAAGGCAATGTGGGCTGGGGTGCGCGGGGGTGCTATTTTTGGCGGAAAATAATGGAGTATTTATCATTTTCTATTATTTCAAAAAAGCGGCAGTTTGGAAACTGTGATTGTCCGTGAAATAAGAAAACTCCATTTGCTGCTTTATTATACTACAAAACTTTCCAAAAGCCAAGGGAAATTGAAAAAGGATTGCATTTTTGGGGGAAATATTATACATTATGAGGGAGAAAATCCAAGGAGAGGCGTTATGAGAATATTGGATAGCGGCTTGATCACGGAAACCGTAAGGCGGCTTTGCATAGAGGCGAATTGCAATTTGCCCGGGGATGTGCAGGCCCGGATCGCAGATTGTTATGCCAGGGAAAATTGGCCCCAGGCCAGGGAGATTCTGGAGCAGATCATAAAGAATTATCAAATCGCCGGGGATAACGCCCAGCCCATTTGCCAGGATACGGGCCTTGCCTGCGTATTTTTGAAGGTGGGCCAGGAGGTACATATCCGGGGGGATCTGGAAGCAGCGGTGCATGAGGGTGTGCGCCGGGGTTATGGGGAAGGTTATCTGCGCAAAAGTGTGGTGCGGGATCCTTTGGACAGAGTGAACACCGGGGATAATACCCCCGCCATGGTTTATTATGAGATCGTTCCCGGTGACCGGGTGGAAATCACCGTTGCTCCCAAGGGCTTTGGCAGTGAGAATATGAGTAGAATCAAAATGCTGCGCCCTTCCGATGGTTTGCAGGGAGTCAAGGATTTTGTGAAGCAGGTGGTGAAGGATGCCGGCCCGAACCCTTGCCCGCCGGTGGTGGTGGGTGTGGGCATTGGCGGCACTTTTGATAAAGCGGCTTATCTTGCGAAAAAAGCACTTTTGCGCCCGGTGGATGTGCCCAATGAAAAGCCCTTTTATGCCCGGCTGGAGCAGGAGCTTTTGGCGCAGATCAATGCTTTGGGCATTGGCCCCCAGGGCTTTGGGGGCAGAACCACTGCTTTGGCGGTGAATATTGAGGTGTACCCCACTCATATTGCGGGGCTGCCGGTGGCGGTGAATATGAACTGCCATGTGGCCAGGCACAAAACGGAGGTGCTTTGATATGGGTGTGATCAGAATTACCACCCCGCTGACCCGGGACCAGGCGGCAAAACTAAAGGCCGGGGACAGCTGCTTGCTCTCCGGCGTGATCTATACGGCCCGGGATGCTGCCCATCAGCGGCTTTGCCGGCTGGTGGAGGCAGGGGAGGAGCTGCCTCTGGATGTGAAAAATGCGGTGATCTACTTTGTGGGGCCTACGCCTGCAAAGCCAGGGCAAATCATGGGCTCTGCGGGTCCCACGACTTCTTACCGCATGGATGCGTATAGTCCTGTTTTGATCCGCCGGGGTCTGACCGGGATGATCGGCAAAGGCAAAAGAGGACCGGAGGTGGCGGCTGCCATGCAGGAATGTGGAGCGGTCTATTTTGGGGCCATTGGCGGCTGCGGCGCACTGTTGAGCAAATGCATCAAAAATGCCCGGGTCATTGCTTATGAGGATTTAGGGCCGGAGGCCATTTATCGGCTGGAGGTTGTGGATTTTCCGGTTACGGTGGTTATGGATTCGGAGGGCAATAACCTTTATGAAAGCGGCCCGGCTGCGTATTTGCGGCAATGTGAAAGCCAAAACTGAAGCGTCTTTTTGTGCTTTTTGTATGATTGGTGGGATTTTTGATACAAAAATCATTGAAAACGCCAAAAATTGCATAAAAATTTGCAAAAAGGTTTACAATTCCGGGGCGGTGTGCTATACTGTATGCGCTAAAAAGCGTCTGAGAAAATAAAAATATGGCGGCAAGCTGCCGTCGATACAATTGAAAGGGGTATTTTATGTCTCACAAGTATGTTTACCTGTTCACCGAAGGCAATGGCTCCATGCGGGAGCTGCTGGGCGGTAAGGGCGCAAACCTGGCGGAAATGACCAATATCGGTCTGCCTGTCCCCCAGGGTTTCACTATTTCCACCGAAGCCTGCACCCAGTATTATGAAGATGGCCGCAAGATCAACGACGAAATCAAGGCACAGATCATGGAGTATGTAGAGAAGATGGAAGCCATCACCGGCAAGAAGTTCGGCGATGCCAATAATCCTCTGCTGGTCTCTGTTCGTTCCGGTGCCCGTGCATCCATGCCCGGTATGATGGATACCATCCTGAACCTGGGTCTGAATGAGCAGGTGGTGGAAACCATGGCTGCCAAGTCCGGCAATCCCCGCTGGGCATACGACTGCTACCGCCGCTTCATCCAGATGTACTCTGATGTGGTTATGGAAGTCGGTAAGAAGTACTTCGAAGAACTGATCGATAAGATGAAGGAAGCCAAGGGCGTGAAGCAGGATGTGGAGCTGACTGCTGAGGACCTGAAGGAGCTGGCTAACCAGTTCAAGGCTGAGTACAAGAACAAGATCGGCGCAGAATTCCCCACCGATCCCAAGGAGCAGCTCATGGGCGCAGTGGAAGCTGTGTTCCGCAGCTGGGATAACCCCCGTGCAAATGTTTACCGCCGCGATAACGACATCCCCTATTCCTGGGGTACTGCCGTGAATGTGCAGATGATGGCCTTTGGTAACATGGGCGACAACTGCGGCACCGGCGTTGCCTTTACCCGTGACCCCGCCACCGGTGAGCGTGGCCTGATGGGCGAGTTCCTGACCAACGCCCAGGGCGAAGATGTGGTTGCCGGCGTGCGTACTCCCATGCCCATCGCTGAGATGGCTGAGAAGTTCCCCGCTGCTTTCGAGCAGTTCACCAAGGTTTGCGCTATCCTGGAAGATCACTACCGTGATATGCAGGATATGGAGTTTACTGTTGAGGATGGCAAGCTGTACATGCTGCAGACCCGTAACGGTAAGCGTACCGCTAAGGCCGCTCTGAAGATTGCTTGCGACCTGGTTGACGAGGGTATGATCGACGAGAAGAAGGCTGTTGCCATGATCGATCCCCGTAACCTGGA